>CAMYMP010000623.1 GCA_947259435.1 uncultured Woeseiaceae bacterium | reverse complement strand
GATACCCACGGTCATTTTCAGTCACCCACCGATCGGCACGGTCGGGGTGACTGAAAAGGCGGCTCGCGCCGAGCATGGCGTTGCTGTCAAGGTCTATACATCGACGTTCACGCCCATGTACTACGCGCTCGGCGACAAGAAGTCGCGGTCCGTGATGAAGCTCATTACCGTGGGCAGCGATGAAAAAATCATCGGTTTACACGTTATCGGCGAGGGCGCGGATGAAATGCTGCAGGGTTTCGCCGTTGCTATCCGTATGGGAGCGACGAAGGCCGACTTCGACGATACCGTGGCGATCCACCCGACAAACGCAGAAGAGCTCGTGACTATGCGCTGATGTGCATCTGCTTGAGGACGGGTGCGGTATCAGGGCGCACGCCGCGCCAGAGATGAAACGACTCAGCCGCTTGTTCGACGAGCATGCCCCAGCCCATAACCGATTTTGCAGCGCCGTGATCCCGCGCCCAGGTGCTGAAAGGCGTGGGACTCAGGCCGTAGGACAGGTCATAACAGAACGTATTCTCCGTGACCGCGGCCTCCGGATACGGCGGCGTGTCGCCATGCAACCCCGCTGAGGTCGCGTTGATAATCAGGTCATACGACTCCGAAACGGGTACGTCATCGAATCCGCAGGCCGTCACGGGACCGAGGCTTTTGAAGCGGTCCACAAGACTCTGCGCCTTGTCGGGGGTGCGATTGGCAATGCGTAATGACGCCGGTTGCATTTCGAGTAGCGGCCCGACAATTCCGCGCGTCGCGCCGCCGGCGCCGAGTATCAGAATGTTGGCATGCTCGATGTTGACGCCGAGGTTGACGTCCAGGTCGCGCAGCAAACCGATGCCGTCCGTATTGTCGCCGTAAAGTTCGCTGCCTCTGAAGATGATCGTATTGACCGCACCGGCCGTGCTGGCGCGCTCGCTCGACTGGTCGACGAGTTTCGCGACAGCGCGCTTGTGCGGAACGGTAATGTTCAGGCCCTTACCGCCCGTGCGCTGAAACTGGCGTATGGCCGTATCGAGTTTCTCGGGGGCGACCTGCAGCAACTCGTACTGTATGTCCTGGCCCGTTTGCAGCGCGAACAGCCGGTGACTAACAGGTGAGCGGCTGTGGGACACCGGATAGCCCATCACGCCATAGCGATCAATCGTGGTGTTTTCGTTCACTGTGCCAGCCAGCCCGCAGCGGCAAGCGAATAATATGACAGGATCGCACTCGCACCAGCTCGTTTGATGCACAGCAATGACTCGAGAACGGTGGAGCGCTCATCGAGCCAGCCGTTCGCCGAGGCAGCTTTGAGCATCGCGTATTCGCCGCTGACCTGGTAGGCAAATGTCGGCACGCCGTACGTCTCCCGAACCCGCCGAATAACGTCCAGATACGGCAGCGCTGGTTTGACCATGACGATGTCGGCGCCCTCGTCGATATCCAGACCGACTTCCCGCAGCGCTTCGTCGCTATTGCCGGGATGCATTTGATAGGTCGATTTGTCGCCGCTGCCAAGATTTGTGGCGGAACCCACGGCATCGCGGAAAGGCCCGTAAAAGCAAGAGGCGTATTTTGCGGCGTAGGCCAGGATCAGGGTATTGCTATGCTGCCGGGCCTCGAGTTCACTGCGGATGGCGCCGATACGACCGTCCATCATATCCGACGGCGCAACGATGTCAGCGCCTGCCTCAGCGTGAGACACGGCCTGGCGCACGAGCATTGCAACGGTCTCGTCATTCAGCACGTAGCCCGAATCGTCGATGATGCCGTCCTGGCCGTGGGTCGTGTAGGGATCCAGCGCGACGTCCGTTATTACCGCCAGATCCGGGTATTCGGATTTGATGGCTCGTACCGTCGATTGCACGAGGCCGTCAGGATTCGCACATTCGGCCCCATCCAGGCTCTTCTTGTCCGACTCGATTACGGGAAACAGCGCGACAGCCGGGATTCCGAGCTTGGCGGCCGCGCCCAACTCTTGGAGCAGGCCGTCAATGCTCCGGCGCTCGATGCCGGGCATCGATGGCACTGGCTCCGCGCGCTTGGTGCCGTCGAGGACGAATACCGGGTATATGAGGTCGTCCGGGCTGA
>CAMYMP010000622.1 GCA_947259435.1 uncultured Woeseiaceae bacterium | reverse complement strand
TATACAAACTACGGTCACCCGCTCGAGAATCACCCGATCGACACGGGTCGCATTGCCGCTGTCGTTGAAAAGGTCACCGACATGGCCGGCTGGGGCAGGAAGTTACCCGATGGGCACGGCCTGGGCGTTGCGGTGCACCGATCCTTCCTGAGTATTGTGGGCTCGGTGGCAGAAGTGAGTGTCGACAAGAACGGCAAACTGGTTGTCCACGAAATCTGGACCGCGATAGATGCCGGAACAGTTATCAATCCGGACCGCGTAACGTCGCAGATGGAAGGCGCCGCGATCTTCGGCATGAGTATCGCCCTGCACGGCGAGATTACGGCCAAAGACGGGGCGGTTGTTCAGGGCAACTTTGACACCTACCCGGTTGTCCGAATGAGCGAAGCGCCGGAGGCCATTCATGTCCACATCATGGAATCGACGGCGTCGCCGGGTGGCGTGGGAGAACCAGGAGTTCCGCCCGTGGCACCTGCAATTGTGAACGCCTATTTCGCGGCGACGGGAAAGCGCATTCGTGAACTGCCGCTACGTAATGGCGGGCTGACCTGACGCCATGCGCTGGCTTGCCGTTCTGCTGCTGGCAAGCGCCGCGGGTAATGCGTCCCCACTGTTCGAGCATGACGAGGTTCTCGACATTACGCTTGCGGGCCCCTTGTCGACGGTCATCGACGACACAGAAGACCGCAACGAGTACCCGTTTGCGTTGAGCGTTGAGGGTTCCGCCATTGATGTCGATGTGCGGGTGCGTGGCCTCAGCCGGGTGCGGGTCTGCAAGTTTCCGCCCCTGCGTCTCGACTTCTCGAGTCGCGACACAGCGGATACGGTCTTCTCGGGTCAGAACAAGTTGAAACTCGTGACCCACTGCAAGGGATCTGCCGACTACGAGCAAAACGTACTCGAGGAATATGCGGCGTACCGGATCTTGAATGTACTGACGGACGCGAGTTTCCGCGTGCGACTGGCTCGTATTCGCTATCTCGATAGCGCTGATCCTGGTGGCACGGATCTGGTACGGCATGCGTTCTTCATCGAATCGAAAGAGGCGATGGCAGAGCGCAACGCAGGTACATTGATCAACGCCCGTCGCGTGACGAAGAATTATCTCGACCCGACCCAGACCGCGCTGGCCTACATCTTTCAATACCTGATCGCCAATACCGACTGGTCGCTTGTGCGGGCATTTGATGAGGATACGTGCTGCCACAATGGGTTGCTGCTGGGTATCGAGGGGCGTCATTTCTACGTTCCCTACGACTTTGACCTGGCCGGGTTGGTCAACGCACGCTACGCAAAGCCGGATCCCAGCCTGCGCATCAGACGGGTCACACAACGAAGATACCGTGGCTACTGCATGCCCAGAGAGGCGCTCAGGAAAGCGCTTATGGCCGTGCTTGGCCACCGGGACGACATCCTCCGCGTCATCGAGGATCTGCCGCATTTATCCGAAAAAGACATCCAGTCTCGTCGTCAGTACCTGGAGGATTTTTTCGAGTCGGCCGCGGACGAAGACAAGCTGCTGCAAAAATTCGAAAGCCGTTGCCTCTAGCAACGAAACCGCGCATGAGCAACACGGTTCTCTATCTCATTACGGTCCTGATCTGGGGCTCGACCTGGCTGGCCATCGAGTTCCAGCTCGGAACGGTCGAGCCGGAGGTGTCCATCGTCTACCGCTACGCAATAGCATCTTTTTTTCTATTTATATACTGTAAAATCAAAAGTTTAAAACTATTATTTCATCTAAAATATCATGTTTGGTTTGCGCTCCTGGGGGCGTCTCTTTTTTGCCTCAACTATGTGTTCGCGTACCGCGCTCAGGTGCACATTACATCGGCACTGGCCGCGATCGCGTTCTCCACTATGCTGTGGATCAACATCGTTCTTTCCCGGCTGATATTTGGCACTCGGGCAGGGCGCCGCGTGCTGATCGGTGCCTTCCTCGGCATTCTTGGAATCATCACGTTGTTCGCACCCAGGTCAGCGAAGTGTCCTTGTCGGATGAAGTTTTCTACGGCTCGATCCTGGCCTTGCTCGGAGCGCTCGTGGCGTCTATTGGCAATATGCTTTCTCAGGGAGCACAAAAACGCACGTTGCCGGTCATGCAAGCCAATGCCTGGGGCATGCTGTATGGGGCGATCCTGACGGCCATAATTGCGCTGTCGCGGGGGCAGGAATTCACGTTCGACGCGACTTTTACGTACATCGCATCACTGGCTTATTTGGCAATATTTGGCTCAGTCGTGGCGTTTGGCGCCTACCTGACATTGCTGGGAAGGATCGGTGCGCACAAGGCGGGCTACGCGACAGTCATGTTCCCGGTTGTGGCACTCATCCTTTCCATCCTGTTCGAAGGGCTGGGCCTCGACACAACCATAGTGCTGGGGACAGCACTGGTTCTTTTGGGCAATCTTCTGGTGTTGAAAGAAAGATGAACAACAGACGCGATCCGATCGAGGATCTGGCGGACCTTCGCCATGAATTTGGCGAGCACGGTGGCGTCAACATGTCGATCGAGGCGAGCACGACATTTACCGTGATCGACCCGGAGACCATGCCGGAACTGTTCGAAGGCCGCAAAGG
>CAMYMP010000621.1 GCA_947259435.1 uncultured Woeseiaceae bacterium | reverse complement strand
CTTCTACGACTGGCACCGCGGCCCAGCGCGAAGATAACCACATCTGCCTCTTGATCTTTGCTTGGGGCATGATGAGCGTCGTAAGCAACATGAGGCTTTGGCGTGGAACGTGGAGTTGGAGCAGGGAGCAATGCGGCCGCGGCGGTCTCGCCGGCAGCCGCCGACATTGCGATCTATTTGTGCCGCGATCCGGTCGACTTCCGAAAGGGTATTAACGGTCTCTCAGTGCTCGTCGAGTCGACCCTCAAGTGTGATCCGTTCAGCCGCAATCTGTTCTGCTTCGTCAACAAGCGGCGTTCGCAGATCAAGGTTCTTTACTGGCAGCGCACCGGTTTCTGCCTTTGGCTAAAGCGCCTTGAGGAGGAGCGTTTCAAGTGGCCTTTCCATCTCGAAGGCCCTGTCGTTGAACTCGACGAGGCGCAGTTGCGCTGGCTGCTCGATGGCCTAGACCTCAAACACCTGAAGCCGCATCGATCGCTGGAATACCGCACGGTTCTGTAGAGAAAGTCTGACTGTTGCAGCCGGCCCACGGGCAAATCAGGTAGTGTCTTTGCATGAGCGATGCTGCCGATACACCACGCGACTTGCCCGACAATGTCGGCGCACTCAAGTCAATCATTGGTGTCCAGCGATTGGAGATCGAACGGCTTGAGGAGCAGCTTCGCCTCGCGGCCCACAAGCGCTTTGGAGCAAGCTCGGAAAAAAGTGATGCCGCTCAACTCGGGCTTTTCAACGAGGCCGAAACGATTGCCGCACAGCCGCAGACCGATGCATCAACCGAGATCACGGTTCCCGAGCACAAGCGCACCAAGGGCGGGCGCAAGCCGCTTGATCCTAATCTGCCACGGGTGCGGATCGAGCATGACATTGCCGAGGCGGACAAGCTTTGCCCGTGCGGCAGCGGTCATAGGCGCCCGAAGATCGGCGAGATGGTGAGCGAGCAGGCCGACATCGTGCCGGCCAAAGTGCAGGTTATTCAACATGTGCGCTTCAAGTACGGGCCGTGCCGCCAGTGTGACGGTGTGTTCCCACCCGTGTCAGACGAACCAGATCACACCGTTACGCCGAAGCCGCGTGCGATTGTCGTGCCCGAGGCGCGCCCTGTGATTGTTGCGCCGCTGCCGGCGCAGCCGATCCCAAAGAGTATCGCCTCTGCCGGCACCTGCGCGTTCGTTGCCACCGCGAAATATGCCGACGGACTGCCGCTCTATCGGCTGGAGAAAATCTTGGCGCGCTATGGCCTCGATGTCTCGCGCGGCACGCTGGCTGCGTGGATGATCCGACTCGGCGAGTTGATCATGCCATTGATCAACCTGATGGAGGAGACGCAGCTTGGCTATGACATCCTGGCCATGGACGAGACGACGGTTCAGGTTCTGAAGGAGGATGGCCGGGCGGCGCAGACGAAATCGCGCATGTGGGTGCGTCGCGGCGGGCCACCCGACAAGCCGGTCGTCCTGTTCAACTATGAACCGACGCGATCCGGGAAGGTGGCCTGGCGCCTGACTGAAGACTTCAAGGGCTATCTGCAATCGGACGGCTACAGCGGTTACACGGCAATTGGCAAACGTAACGGCATCGTCCACGTCGGCTGTCTTGCGCACGCACGCCGTAAGTTCGACGAGGCGGTCAAGGCGCAAAAGAAAACCGGCCGCGGCGGGCTCGCGGCGCAAGGCCTTGCGCTGATCAACAAGATTTACCGTGTTGAAAAAATAGCGCGGACCGCCGGCATGGGCGCGCAAGCCCGCCAGCAACTGCGTGACGATAAGGCCCGGCCGGCGTGGGACGAGCTTCGACAATGGCTTGACCGAGTACGCAGACATGCGCCGCCGTCAACGCTCGTCGGCAAGGCCATGACCTATCTCGACAACCAGTGGCCGAACCTTGTGCGCGTGCTCGAAGATGGTCGCCTGGAAGTAGATAACAATTTTTGCGAAAATTCGATCAGACCGTTTGTGATGCCTGTTTCATTCTGCACCCCCTTTTCAAGTGTCTGAAAACATTGAGATCTGATTTTCTGGATCAGGCCGACACGGGTGACCTTTGCGCTGGAGCGCGGCAACGACCCGCTCG
>CAMYMP010000620.1 GCA_947259435.1 uncultured Woeseiaceae bacterium | reverse complement strand
GGGAAACGCTCTTTCAGCTCTGATTTATACGCTTCAGCCGGGCGTCCAACCGCTATTTCGAAGCCGTCCGGAAAATGGATCGTGTCATACACGGTGCCGATCGACCGAAACTCGACGTTCTCGCCGCTTAACCAATCAAGCACCTTTTCGCCGGGTTCATCATGACCAAACATGCCGCAGTAATGAAGGCCTACATCCCAGGAAAAACCGTCCCTAGAAAACGTATGCGTCAGGCCGCCGATCGTCTGTGCTTTCTCGAGAAGCAGCACTTTGTGCTCCATTCGGGACAGCGCAGTCGCCGTTGCCATGCCACCCATACCGGACCCGATAACAATGACGTCAAATTTGCTATCTGAAGGTCGCTTTGTCATTTCGATGCCTCCGATTTCGTTATGGGACGACCTGACGTCCACAGAGGGCTAGCATCTCTGAGATCGTTGGAAAATAGGATACGTGCTAACCGAGGCAGCCATTTGGTCTCGCGATATCAATGCGCATCGCGACTTCTCTCGGAAAGCACGGATGGCGTGGACGGCCTCTGTAATTCACTCTCGTAAAAACTAAGGAGAAAGGGCTCGCGATGGCTGCTTATGACATCGTACTCCATGGTGCAACCGGTTTCGTCGGGCAACTCGTAGCCGACTACCTGGCCCGGCACCCCGAGGGGGATCGATTCTCCTGGGCGATCGCAGGCCGCAATCCGGAAAAGCTCGCACGCATCAGAAGATCCGTTGCCGCTCGAGGGACTGATCCAGGTGTGATCGCAACGCAGGCCGCCGACAAAGCTTCGGTCGAAGCAATGGTTGCGGATGCCGCGATAATCCTGAACGTGGCAGGACCCTATAGCGAATACCATGCCGATAACATCGTGGGTGCGTGCGCGCTTTCGGGCACCCACTACGCAGACCTTTCAGGCGAATACTGGTATCAGCGACGCATGATCGACGATTTCCATCAGGAGGCCGAACGCACCAGCGCCAAGATCGTTCTCGCTGCCGGTGTCGACAGCATCCCGTCGGATCTCGGTGTACAGCTCGCGATTGAACATCTGGCGGCGAAGAGCGGGCGGGCGCGCCATGCCAAAGCGCTGTTCACCAGCTATGCGGGCTCGTTCAGCGGTGGAACGCGCCGATCGATGCAAGCCCGTAAGAACATCAAACAGTCCGGAGAGTACGAGCCTGGCTTTCACACAGACCCTTACGTTCTGGCGCCAGGTGCTAGACGTTCGCACGAAGATGAGACAGTCAGCGGTTGGGATTCGCGCCGTTTCGATACCGATTTTCGGCGGTTTGGTGGCCCGTTCTTTATGGCCCCGATCAACGCGCGCGTCGTACGTCGCTCTCTCGCACTCGACGGCCACCTGCCGTGCACATATGAAGAAGGGATTTCGACAGCGGCGTTGCTTAAAGCGTCTTGGCTCTGGTTGAGTCGCGGATTCGGTTACTTTGTTGGCGCACCTATTCCGATGAAACCAAGGTCGGGCGAAGGGCCACCACCCTGGCTTCAGCGGGCCGGCAGCTTTTGCGTGCGAGTCCATGTATCAACCGAGGACCGAACCCGGACCGCGCTCGTTGAAGTTCGCGGCGCCGGAGACCCGGGCTACCTCGCGACCTCGAAGATGCTCTCCGAAGTCGGGCTCACCCTGCTGCTCGACGAAACGCCGCCCCGCGGCGGCGTATTGACCCCCGCGACCGCGCTCGGCCCGGTCCTCAGGCAACGCCTTGCCGATGCCGAGAAAGGCCATTTCATGCAATTCCGCATTTTGGATTAGCACGACCCTCGATCGCAAAAGGAGCCCAATTCATGCCGTTAAGCGAGTTTGTACCTGACCAGTTGTGGTTGCAGGACTACCCAATTCACTACGCAGGCTGTGATTTCGACGCCCGCATGGCCGTGATAAGGGTTTCGGAGACGGAACTCATGATCCATTCACCGTGCGAGATCGACGCTGCGACAAGAGACGCGATTTCAGCACTTGGAGAGGTGGCCTATATCGTTGCTCCAGGCTCCTATCACCATATGTATATCTCCTCTGCGCAAGCGGCCTTCCCGGACGCGGACACTTACATATGCCCTGGAATC
>CAMYMP010000619.1 GCA_947259435.1 uncultured Woeseiaceae bacterium | reverse complement strand
TTGGTGATGACGATGACCGGATACGCGCCGGCGTCGTGCGCAAGCGCCAGGTAACGCTCCAGGCGCGCGATATTGAAATCGCGGTTCGCCGAGGTGACGATGAACAACGTGTCGACGTTTGCGGCTATTAGCTGGATGTCACCAGACGTTCCCGCTGCGCGGCGTTGAAACAGTCCGAAACGGTCCAACCGTCTCTTGACTACCGGGCCATGTTCGTCGATCAGGACCCAGTCACCCACCGTTATGCCGAGGCCGGCACTCGCAGGCGTAAGATCGACAAAACGATCTCCGCCCTCCCCGGCAACTTCGATGCGCCCACGGTGCACGGCGGTCACGCGCGAAATCGTCAATGCGGCATCGTCGGGTTCGATAAGCTGCGCGGCGAAATGCGTTCGCCATCCGAGAGCAGTGAGGGTGTCTTCGGCCATGATCAGATATCCCGCTATAATGCCACGATTGCAGTCTTGAGAGATTCATCATGAATGTTGTGCTGGTGACAGGTGCAAGCTCGGGCATCGGTGCGGCGACAGCGATTGCGTTTGCCGAAGCCGGCTGGTCTGTGATGGCCGCCGGCCGCGATGAAGGTCGGCTCGAAGAAGTCGCTGACGTTTCGGAGGACATCTCGACGTGGGCCGGAGAACTCGAAGAGTCGGAGGACTGCGACGAACTCGTTGCCGAAACTGTCGATGAGTTCGGCAGCATCGATTGTCTGGTTAATGCAGCCGGAGTGCTGCTGCGCGGCAACGCGGAGGAGTCCAGCGACGACATCTGGCGCGACACGCTCGCAATCAATCTCGACGTGCCGTTTTATCTTTCGCGAGCGGCACTGCCCTATTTGCTGCAGACCGAGGGCAGCATCGTGAACGTCGCATCCCACTGGGGACTCAAAGCCGGACCCAGAGCGGTTGCTTACTGCGCGAGCAAAGGCGGGCTCATCATGATGACGCGCGCCATGGCGCGGGACCATGCGGCCGATGGATTACGGATTAACGCGGTCTGCCCGGGCGGCGTCGACACGCCGATGCTGGTCAGCGAGATCGAGGAGGAGGACGGCGATGTCGACGCTTTCCTGGAAGCGGTCGCATCCAAAAGTCCTAACGGCCGCATCGCTACTCCTGAAGACATCGCCGGGCTCGTGCTGTTTCTCGCGAGCGACGCGGCGAGCCACATAACCGGCACCGCCATTCCGATCGACGGTGGCCTGATGGCCTAGGCCGCGGTTCCGGGTGAGGGGTTCCTGGTATTGTCCGACCCTACCGTCATCATTGAGACCAGGACAGTCGGAATCCCCTGCGATACCGGCACAGTCTGGCCGTTCTTGCCGCAGGTCCAGCCGCCCGCATCGAGACGTGCGTCATCAGCCACCATCGTGATGCGCTCGAGTGTCTCCGGGCCATTGCCGCTGATGACGATGTCCTTGATCGGGGACGTGACCTTGCCGCGCTCGACGAGCCAACCGTTCCTGACGTTGAACCGAAAGTCACCGGCGCCGAGTTCAACCTGACCGGAAGTATACGTTTCGCAGATGATGCCGCGGTCGACAGCGGCGACAATTTCATCTTTTGTGTGCGGCCCGGCTTCCATGAACGTGCAGCTCATGCGCGGCATTGGCGCGAATTTGTAGGATTCACGACGGCCGGAACCGGTCGGTGTCCGGCCAAACTGTCTGGCACTGATCTGATCGTGAAGATAGGACGTCAGAATTCCATTCTCGATCATGACCGTGCGTCCTGTGGGGTTGCCCTCATCGTCGTAATTGAGCGCACCTCGTTCGTGAGCAATCGTCGCCTGGTCGACGACGGTTACGAATGGCTCGGCAACCTTCCTGCCCATCATGTCCGAGTACCCGCTCATGCCCTTGCGATTGAAGTCCGCTTCGATGCCATGACCGATGGCTTCGTGAAGCAGAATGCCGCCGGCACCGGAAGCGAGGATGACCGGCATCTCGCCTGCCGGTGGACGGCGCGCGTCGAACAGGATCATTGTGCGATCCACGGCTTCCTGGACCATCGTCGTCAGGCGCTCTTCGGTGTACCAGCCGAATTCTTCCCGCGCTGCGATATTCGCGTAACCCGACTGCACTTCGTCACCACGTT
>CAMYMP010000618.1 GCA_947259435.1 uncultured Woeseiaceae bacterium | reverse complement strand
TGATCGAGGCCCACGATCAGCACCGCGGTCATAACCAGCCCCTGTACAACTTTGCCGAGAAGCATACGCCGACCCAAGTCGTCGGGCGATGTCTGCGAGGCGACCTGTTCGCGAACATAAACGCTGAGGAAGAAACCCACGACGACGATCGTGACACCCGCAATCAGCTGCGGCAGATACTCTGTGATCCGGTCCAGCCAGTCGGATATCGCGCTGAGTCCAGCAACTTTCGCAGCGATCGTAACGGTCATCAGGACAATGACCCAGAATACGACCTCGCCCAGAAGCGTTCCCGCCAGTGACGAAACGCGCGCTCCCGCCAGCATGCCGTCGGGGAATGCCCGCTCGAGTAAACGATTGGACGCCTGTGCGACTCTGCGAATCGCGCCACGCGCGAGGCGTGCAACCGCCCAGCCGAATACGAGTATAAGAACCGCTGCAAGAATGCTCGGCAGGTATTCGGCTCCGACGCCCAGTTGATTCGATACTGCATCGACGAACGAACCAAACCATGAATTTTCGGATTCCATCGGATGCGCTCCCGCAGGTTTGTAGCGTGCGACTACTGAATATTCAGAACGACCGGTCGATCGATGTCGGCGCCCAACTTGACCAGGAGTTTTTCAGCCCGCGCGATGGGCTTTTCTTTGCGTGCCGCAGTCGCTTTCTCACTGTCCTGCAGGCGGCTCGCGAGGTCGCGCAGTTCTTCCAGCGTAGTCACCACGTTCTTGTCGATTCGGGCGTTGCTCCACAATACCGCACGCTCCAGGTGGTGAGCGGCCGCCCACAGGTAACGTCCGGCCATGCGATTGTTATTCGCACTGCGTGAATCGCGCGCAAAGTGAAGGTAGTGCTGCGCAAGCAGCCAGTGGGCCCGGCCGAACAGCTGGTCCAGAGTCGTCCCCGTCACATTTCTATCGCCGATATTCTGCGAGATCGACGTCATTTGGGCCGCGACGTCTTCAAGGCGCCCTGCAATCGCAGGCAACGCGCGCCCGGATTCGATCTTCAAGTAACTTGCGCTCGTGACGAGGTCACGGCTCGCGGACTCGAAATTACGCCGGACAAAGGCGTCGCGAATAGCCCGGAAGCGGTGCGACGGGACGTCGTAAAACGTGACCCACAGATTCTCGTCGACCGCCACGAACGACGGTTCGCCTGACTGTGCCATCGACACGGGGCTCGTTAGCGCCAGGCTGGCCGCAATAATGATCTTTAGGCAGCGCATGACATTCCTCACATCAACCATCTCGAAACTTTGACCATAATAGCTTTTATTCGTGCCACCACGAACAAAACAATTGCAGCAACGTTGACCCGATTTGCAGTAAGATTCCTGCGGCCATGGCTCCGTCAGTTCTTGGGCAAGACCGCGTATCCGGTCATCAAATTGTCCCGTGTTCGAAGCTTTCTTACGAGCTTGTTTACTTTTTAATCGGGATTAAAAAATGGAAAACCTGATCTGGATCGGAATCGCAATCTGCCTGATGCACTCTGCGATGTTTTCTGGCCTGAACCTCGCCTTTTTCAGCCTGAGCCGGCTTCGTCTCGAAGCCGAATCCGCGGCCGGTAATCGCTCCGCGGCCAAAATCCTTTTCCTGCGCCGCGACGCCAACTTCCTGCTAACTACCATTCTCTGGGGAAACGTCGGCATTAATGTGCTGCTAACCCTGCTTTCCAACTCGGTCATGGCCGGCGTCGCTGCCTTCGCTTTTTCGACAGTCGTAATTACGTTCCTGGGCGAGATTATCCCGCAGGCGTATTTTTCGCGCAGTGCGATGAAGATGGCATCACTGCTCAGCCCGGTCCTGCGCTTTTATCAGTACGTGCTGTATCCGGTTGCCAAACCCAGCGCCTGGATGCTGGACAAGATCCTCGGCGCGGAAGCAACCGAGTATTTGCAGGAGCGCCAGTTGAAGGGTGTCATCGAACAGCACATTATCTCCAGCGATGCCGAGATTGATTTTATCGAAGGACGCGGCGCACTGAATTTTCTCGATATCGACGACGTGCCGATTTCAGACGAGGGCGAGCCAGTCGATCCGGCCAGCATCATAGAATTACCGACAAGAATCGATTTACCTCTGTTGCCGGAAGT
>CAMYMP010000617.1 GCA_947259435.1 uncultured Woeseiaceae bacterium | reverse complement strand
CGGGTCTTCGGAGATTCCGGTCTCGTCGTTCGAAATCGCAACGACCGCGGCACCGTGTTTCGCAACCAGCGGCAGCACCGACTCGAGTCGCTCTTCCTCGCCGGTCACTGAATTAACCAGCGCCTTGCCCTGGTAGACCGACAAACCGGATTCAAGCGCCGCAACGATCGACGAGTCGATCGACAGCGGCACGTTGGTCACCGACTGCACGAGCTTGACGGCCTCGGCAAGTATCGCCGGCTCATCGGCCAGCGGAATGCCGGCGTTGACGTCGAGCATGTGTGCGCCCGCGGCAACCTGTGCCAACGCGTCGGCTTCAACACGACTGAAGTCGCCGTTTGCCATTTCTTCAGCGAGGATTTTGCGCCCGGTCGGATTGATGCGTTCGCCGATGACAACGAACGGTCGATCGAAGCCGATGCGTACCTCCTTTGTCGCCGAACTAAGCAGTGTTTCTGTCATCTGTTGTTCTCCGTTGCGGCGGCCGCAGTGCCGCCGGAAATGTGACTTTCAGCTTTTTTATTGGCAAGGCCCGGATGCCACGGAACTCGCCCACCCAAAACATTTGATCGAGTCACGATATCTCCGACGAATCGCTCCTGGCGAAACGCCATGATGTGAACACCGTGAACGCCGTTGATTTCGGCCAGCTCTCTGATCAACTCAACGCAGATCGTCAATCCTTCTTCGCGTTGATCCCTGGCACCCTTGATACGGTCGATAACGCTGTCCGGTATGTGCACGCCGGGCACGTTCGTTCGAATCCATTCGGCGGATTTCGCCGACGCCAGCGGTCCGACGCCCGCGAGGATGAACGCTTGCTCGTGCAGACCCATGTCCCGGACAACGGCCATGTAGCTTTTGAACTTTTCAATATCGAAACAATATTGCGTCTGAATAAACTGTGCTCCGGCCTCGATTTTTTTCGCCAAGCGATGCGGCCGATAGTCCAGCGGTGGACCGAACGGGTTTGCCGCGGCGCCGAGAAATACGCGCGGCGGCTCGGTCAACTTGCGGCCACTCATAAAGCAGTGCTCGTCGCGCATCTTTCTGATCATGTTAAGCATCGACATGCTGTCAAGATCAAAGACGGGTTTCGCCTCCGGATGGTCGCCCACCTCGACGCTATCGCCGGTCAGGCACAGTACGTTTGACACCCCCATCGCGGATGCGCCCAGTACATCACCCTGAATCGCAATGCGGTTTCGATCGCGGGCCGATACCTGCAGGACCATTGCATAGCCACGACGCGTCAGTAACGAACACATGCCAACGCTGGACATGTGGCAGTTCGCGCCGGACCCATCGGTTGCGTTGATCGCGTCGACATAGCCATCGAATAACGCAGCTCTTTCGTAGACGTCGTGCGGATCGGCTGAATCGGGCGGCGATATCTCGGCTGTGACAGCAAACGCGCCGGCTCTCAACACCCGCTCGAGACGCCCAGGCGAGACGTGGCCTGGCAGAATGGGCAGCGCCTCGCCAGGAATCAGCGGCTCGTCATCAAAGTTCATTGTCGCCTGCTATTGCCAGCGCGCGATTTTTGAGGCGCAGCTCACGCAGCCATGCCGAGTGACCTATCAATCGATGGTCGACCGGCGGCTGCACAACCTGGATCGGGTGGTCGTCCCCTTTCATTCGTTTGTTGCCTTCCCATGCCAGCACCCAGACGCAGGTCATCTCCGGCTTGACCTCGCAACCGCCGTCGGCCCGAACACCGCCGCAAGGGCCGTTGCGCATCTTTTTTGGGCAGTTCATCGGACACGACAGACCCGTGAAGCTAACAATGCACTGGCCGCAATTCTGCGAGTCCAGCAAGAAGCCCTTGGTCACTTGCTCGAGTCGCACAAACGGGCGATCGAGCCGGTCGTAACCGATTCGTCGCAGCACCGGATCGGCTTTCAGTAGCAGCCATTCGAAGCCCCCGTACAAAGCCTTTAGCCAGCGTGCACGACGAACGGACCAAAGTCGCATTCGATACATGATGCTTAAGGGCCGGCCGCGCCGTGGGCACGAATCAGCTCCTGCAGCCGCTGGTCCGAAAACTGTTCCTCGAACTCCTGCGCCGCGACCTCCGCAAGTTCGCGCAGGTCCTCAGG
>CAMYMP010000616.1 GCA_947259435.1 uncultured Woeseiaceae bacterium | reverse complement strand
ACAGTCATATTGACCTCTTCCTTGTCAACGTCTGCGGTTACGTTAAGTACACGGTAATGGTCTATTCGCGTAATCTGCGATGGGCCGCGGCCGGGCTGTAGCGTTGCTACGTTTGACAGCGGCACAAGACGTCCATTCGGCGCGGCGATCAGCATTTCGTTCAGTGCAGATATCGTTCTGCGCGCATCGATCGGATAGCGGATCAAAACTCGGATGTCGTCACGTCCGCGCTGGATCCGCTGCGCCTGCAAGCCTTTGAATGCTTGACCCACCTGGCCAACGATGTCGTTGCGGGTCAGGCCAAGCAGGTGTCCCTGCGGCGTCAATTCGACGCGCAGTTCCTCCTTTCCGTCCGAAAGACTGTCGCCAATCTCGAACACGCCCGGGTACGTTGCCAGTCGCTGCTTGACCTCTTCACCGATCAGGCTGAGCTCTTCGAGGGAATTACCGCTGAACTGTACATCGATCGGCTCGCCGGGACGGAACCATGTTGCCCGGAACGTCAATGCCTCGGCACCCGGAATCAATCCGACCAGGTCCCGCCATTCTTTGTTGAGCTGAGTAATCGTAAAGTCGATTGTGCGTTCTTCCCTGGGCGCCGTCTCGAATTGAACGCGTCCTACATGCGTGCCGCCGCCGCCGCGCGACGCGCCGGTACTCGAGAGAATATTCGTGATCATGCTTTGACCGGTCTCGGGATCCCTGTACCGATCCTGCAACGCAACTGCTGCATCCACCATGCGCTGAATGTGTTTGTCCGTGACCTCAAACGGCGTTCCTACCGGCATCTCCAGCGACGCAGTAGCCGTTTCGGATTCGACGCTCGGGAAAAACGTCCAGCGTGTCCACCCGCCGGCGACGAGTGTCGCCATTACCAGCAACACTCCGGTGAATGTGGCCAGCGTCGAGTATCGATGTCGCAGTGCAAACTGCAACACGGGCTTGAAGTATTTGACGATGGCATCCTCGTATCGCTGAGCGAAGCGCGATTGCCAGGCCGAGAAGCCGCGCGATTCGCTGGCCTCTTTTATTTTGATGTGCTTCAGGTGCGCCGGAAGCACGAACTTGGACTCGATCAGCGAGAGCAGGAGAACCGGAATAACGACAGCAGGTATCGGCGCAAAGAACCTGCCCAGCCGCCCGTCGATCAGGCCAAGTGGAACAAAGGCCGCAATTGTTGTCAGCACGCCGAACGTCACCGGGATGGCAACCTCTTTCGTGCCTTGAATCGCCGCCGCAAGTCCTGAGTCTTTCGTGCGCAAATGCGTATAGACGTTTTCCCCCGTCACGATGGCGTCATCGACCACGATCCCGAGAACCAGAATAAAGCCGAATGCGCTCATCAGATTGAGGCTGATGTCGAAATACGACAGCACCATGAAGGCACCGGTGAAACTGATCGGGATACCCAGGAATACCCAGAAAGCAATGGATGGACGCAGAAATAATGACAGCAGAATAATCACAAGCAGACCGCCCTGGACCGCGCTCGAGAACATGATATTCAGGCGATTCTTGATTGTGACCGAGTCGTCGTCCCAGTAGCTCAGCGTCATGCCGACTGGCAGGCTGCCCTGCCGTGAATCGATATAGTCCCTGACCTTGGTCGCTATCTCGATCGCATTCTGCTCGCCGACGCGCGAAACACCGATGATCGCCGCATGATTCCCATTGAAGCGCGTCGTGATCGATTCCTCTTCGAAACCATCTATCACATTGGCGACATCGCCAACTCTGACGATGCTGCCGTCCGGATTGGTCTTGACGACAATGGATGCGAAATCGGAACGGCGATAAGCCTGACCCTTGGAGCGGATCAGCACGTCGCCACCATCGGTTCGCACGTTGCCGGCGGACAAGTCGACGGAACTGCCGCGAACAGCGTCGGCCAGCATTTGCAGGGTGATGTCATACTCGCGCAGGCGATCCTGCGAGGCTTCGATGGCTATTTCATATTTGCGCACGAAATTCAGCTCGGCCTGGGTAACGCCGTCGATGCGCAAGATGTCGGCGCGCACTTGATCGGCGAACGGACGAATCTCGTCCTCGCTGTAGTCGCCTGCCACGACGACATCAATGACGTCCATGCGCCTGATTGCGAGTGC
>CAMYMP010000615.1 GCA_947259435.1 uncultured Woeseiaceae bacterium | reverse complement strand
CGCCGGTGCCTCGTCATTGTAATCAATAGTGTCTTGCAGGCTCGCCGGCGCCGGCGCGTCGACATTTGCTACGGGCGTCGGCTCGTTACTATTGACGTAGACGGCGAACGCGACCGACAGGCCGATCGCGAGACCGAAAAGCATCCAGACAAAAGGCGGGTACTCGGTCTTTTTCGAACGACTAACGCGGCGCTTCTTGCGTTTTGCCACTACATTCTCTCCGGCGCGGAAACGCCCAGAATACCCAGGCCATTTGCGATCACAGTGCTTGCCGCGGAAACGAGATAAAGCCTTGCGTCGCGCAGCGAGGCATCATCAACAATGAAGGCATGCGCGTTGTAATACGTATGGAAGTCATTGGCGAGATCGCGGAGGTAATGAACAAGATGTTGAGGCGCGCGATTGTTCGCAGCCAGTTCGACAACTTCGGGATAGCGGCTCAGCGACGTCATGAGCGCCTTTTCCTGCTTCTCGAGCAAGAGTCCAAGCTGATTTCTGCCGTTAGCGCTGTCCCAGTCGAGGGATTTCTCTTTGAGCTGCCGAAAAACGCTGGCCACGCGGGCGTGCGCGTACTGAATGTAATACACCGGGTTGTCACTGGACTGGGACTTCGCAACGTCCAGGTCGAAGTCGAGGTGCTGGTCATTGGATCTGGATACGTAGTAGAAACGCGCCGCATCGTTGCCCACCTCGGCACGTAGTTGTCGCAGCGTGTCGAATTCACCGGAACGCGTCGACATCTGCATCTTTTTACCGCCGCGATACAGCGTCACGAACTGCATGAGTTCCACCTCAAGCGAGTCCCCCTTATAGCCCATCGCCTCGAGTCCAGCACGGACTCTTGTCACGTAACCGTGGTGATCGGCGCCGAGAATATCGATCAGGTGGTCGAAGCCGCGTTCGCGCTTCTCATAGTGATAGGCAATGTCCGACGCAAAATAGGTCTTCGCCCCGTTTTCACGAACGACGACGCGGTCTTTCTCGTCACCGAAGTCTGTTGCCTTGAACCAGGTGGCGCCGTCTCGCCTGTAGAGCATGCCACGCTCTTCGAGTTCGGCGAGCGCCGTGTCGATCGCATTACCCCGGGTGAGGCTTTGTTCCGAGTACCAGCGATCGAACGTCACGCCGAACTCCCGAAGATCGTCTTCAATGTCGTCGCGAATCGAGTCGAGCGCTTGCTGGCGGACATGATCGAAACCGGCGCCGCCCAGCAAGGATTTCGCCTTTGCGATCAGCGCTTCGATATAAGCTTCCTTGTCGCCCTCCGGGGCGTCGGGGGGCAGATCGGACAGCAGCGCTTCGCCGGAAACAGCGGCGACACCGTCGGTGTTGATCGCTGCCGCGATATCACGAATATAGGCGCCACGGTAGCCGCCCTGTGGAAACGGAACGACAATGCCGCCGGCTTCGAGCAGGCGCAGCCATACGCTCAGACCCAGAATATCCATCTGTCGCCCGGCATCGTTAACGTAGTACTCGCGCTCGAGCGGGTAGCCGACCGCCTCCAGCAGGTTTCCGATCGTGGCGCCGTACGAAGCGTGTCGACCGTGACCGACGTGCAGCGGTCCGGTCGGGTTGGCAGACACAAATTCGAGAAGAATCCGGGGACCGTCTTTTTTGGGCTGCCGCCCGTACTCCACGTCTCGGCTGAGAATCGTCTCCAGCTCGGCATGAAAGGCCGTAGCGCCCAGGTGAAAATTGATAAAGCCGGGTCCGGCCACCTCGACCTTGTCGACATCGCCGCCTGCTGCCAGAGTTGCGACAATACTCGCAGCAATATCGCGTGGACTCTTCCGCGCCGGCTTCGCCAGCCGCATGGCGATGTTGCTGGCAAAGTCTCCATGACTGGCATCGCGGGTACGCTCAACCGTGTCTTCAATCGAAAGATCGGATGCCGCGTCCGCCAGTTCAGGCAGCTGGGCAAGGGCATCCTTGAGGAGATCGGCGACGATGTGCTTCATGGGGGCAGGCGGTGCTGGAATTGCGAGGCCGCAATTCTACCCGGATATTTCGTTCGATGTAGGCCTCGTGGTTGCTACTGGCGCAGCCGCGAAATATCGGTTCAGAGGCCCCCTAAAAGAGCTCGATTGGGTCAACATCGATTGAC
>CAMYMP010000614.1 GCA_947259435.1 uncultured Woeseiaceae bacterium | reverse complement strand
TGGCTTAGCTGCGAGGAATGCTTCGAGTCGCCTGGCATTGCGTGGACTCTTAAAGGAATTGTTCAGCGGGAGAAACCGCACGGCTATGTCTTCGAAGTTCCGGCAAACGCCGACGGCCTCGTCGAGCCCCGACCGATAAAGGCGATGGGCAGGTTCGAGCACGAAGCGGCAGTCGTTCACGCAGCGACCGGCATCGTCTATATGACAGAAGACCGGCACCATTCCTTGTTCTATCGCTACATACCCGACGTTCCCGGCAGGCTGCATGAGGGCGGAAAACTGCAATGTCTGGCTATCGAGGAATTTCCATCAATGATGACGCACAACTGGTCGCAGGAACCGACCATCGTTCCGGGCGAGTCAATGGCGACACGATGGATAGATCTTGACGATGTCGACCCGGTTGAAAACGACCTGCGGCTGCGCGGCGAGGTCATGGGCGCGGCTACGTTCGCCCGCGGGGAAGGGCTGACGGCCGCCGGCGACGGTTTCGCATTTACGTGCACGATTGGCGGCCCGGCGCGCCTGGGACAAATCTTTTCCTACCTGCCGAGCAGGCATGAAGGACAGCTCGGTGAGATCGAGTCTCCGGGACAGTTGACCCTGATCGCTGAATCCTCGGACGAATCGATATTGCGCAATGCCGATAATCTGACGATGGCGCCGTGGGGCGACTTGATCGTCTGCGAGGACACCGCGAACCACTGCGGTCTTGTTGGCGTGCGGCCCGACGGCAGCCAGTATCAGTTAGCGGACAACGCGCATTCTGATTCCGAACTCGCCGGCGTTTGCTTCTCGCCCGACGGCAAGACCCTGTTCGTCAACATTCAGTATCCGGAAGTAAAGCGCAGCGACAAAATCGCCAGGAGCGATTTTGGACGCACGCAGTGCGCCCACAGGGTCGGCAACAGGATGTTGCCGATCAACCGAGCCATGAAGATGAGTAATGCCCCGGTCGCGGCCTTATCCTGCAGCACGTTTCTCTAGTATCGCAACGGCCGGCAGGGTCTTGCCCTCGACGAATTCGAGGAACGCTCCGCCACCGGTCGAGATATAGGAAATCCCGTCGGCGACATCATATTTAGCGATCGCGGCCAGTGTGTCGCCACCGCCGGCTAATGAAAACGCGCTGCTGTTTGCGATTGCTTCAGCGACGACCTTCGTACCGCCACCGAACGCGTCGAACTCAAACACGCCGACCGGGCCGTTCCAGATGATCGTGCCAGCGCTCGCCAGGATAGCTGCGAATCGCTTTGCCGTCTCGGGGCCGATATCGAGAATCAATTCGTCATCGCTTACCGTATCGACGGGCTTGGTCGCTGCGGCAGCGTCAGCCGCAAACTCCGTTGCCACGACGACATCACTGGGTACGGGTATGTCAGCGCGGTCATCCGTGGCCGCGGCCAGTTCACGCGCTGTGTCGAGCATGTCCGCCTCATGCAGCGATTTGCCAACGTTATGGCCCGCCGCCGCGATGAAGGTATTTGCGATTCCGCCGCCTACGATGAGGCTGTCAACCAGCTCCGACAACGCGCTGAGTACGGTGAGCTTGGTCGACACCTTCGAGCCACCGACAACCGCCACGAAAGGCCGCACTGGATCAGACATCGCTTTGCCCAGCGCCTCTAACTCTGTTGCCAGCAAGGGCCCCGCGCACGCCACCGGAGCGTATTCCGCGACGCCGTAGGTGCTCGCCTGCGCCCGGTGCGCTGTGCCGAACGCGTCCATGACAAAGACATCGCAAAGCGCAGCCATTTTTCGCGCAAGGGATTCGTCGCAGGCCTTTTCGCCGGGCAGAAATCGCACGTTTTCGAGCAAGACGGCCTTACCGGGCTCGACGGCGACACCATCGATCCAGTCACTCACGAGCGGCACCTCGATGCCCAGCAACGTCGACAGATGATCGGCAACAGGACGCAGCGAATATTGGCTGTCCGGCTCGCCCTCAGTGGGCCTGCCGAGGTGCGACATCAGCATGACCGCAGCGTTGGCGTCCAGCGCCGCACGAATTGTCGGCAGTGCCGCCTGTATGCGTGCGTCGCTCGTAACGACCCCGTCCGCGACGGGGACGTTCAGGTCCTCGCGAAT
Organism: uncultured Woeseiaceae bacterium; assembly: GCA_947259435.1. The sequence goes on along the minus strand of CAMYMP010000614.1, from coordinate 858 downwards.
AAGGACCCGCTTACCCGACAGATCAACGTCGGCCATCTTGATGACAGGCATACTGGCTCCTGACTGGACTCGAGCAGTCTATTTCGCAATCATGAGTGCGACCGCCGTGTCGAGCATGCGACACGAGAAGCCCCACTCGTTGTCATACCAGGAGATGACTTTGACCAGAGTGCCTTCCATGACCTTGGTCAGACCTGCATCGTAAGTTGACGACGCCGGATCATGGTTGAAATCGACCGACACGAGCGGCTCATCGTTGAAGGCGAGAACGCCCTTAAGCGAGCCTTCGCTCGCATCCTTCATGATCGCGTTGATCTCGTCGATACTGGTCTCGCGCTCCGCGACAAAGGTCAGGTCGACGGCTGACACGTTGATGGTCGGAACCCGCATCGAGAAGCCATCGAGCTTGCCATTGAGTTCGGGCAGGACGAGGCCGACAGCCGCAGCAGCACCCGTCTTGGTCGGAATCTGCGACATCGTTGCCGAACGGGCACGGCGCAGATCCTTGTGGTACACGTCGGTCAGGACCTGGTCGTTCGTATACGCATGGATCGTCGTCATGATACCGTGCTTGACGCCGATCTTTTCGTGCAGCGGCTTGACCATCGGCGCGAGGCAATTGGTCGTGCACGATGCGTTCGAAATAATACTGTGCTCGGCAGTGAGGATGTCATGATTCACGCCGTAAACGATCGTCGCATCGATGTCCGCACCGCCTGGTGCCGAAATGATCACTTTCTTGGCGCCGCCCTCGATGTGTTTGCCCGCAGTCTCGCGAGTTCGGAATAACCCGGTTGACTCGAAAACGACATCAACACCCAGCTCGCCCCACGGCAGCTTGGCCGGATCACGCTCTGC
>CAMYMP010000613.1 GCA_947259435.1 uncultured Woeseiaceae bacterium | reverse complement strand
GAACTCTGGTGGCCGATGTGTTCCGGGTACGTATTCCACCAGACTTCCATGTTCGGGAAGACGTTGACCGAATAAATATCGCCGAGCGCGTCGGCAGCAGCGTCGATTGCCACGGCTTTTTCGGCGGCGACTGCAGGATGATTGTCGCTGTAGTAACGCGTCAGCTGCTCGGAAATCGCACTGCGTGCTTCCTCATGCGACGGGAACTGCGTGTCTAAGATACGCACTGCTTCGCGCTTGACGTATGGCAGTGACCGGTCGATCAATTCGTCTCGCAGCGCGCGATCGACTTCGATATCGGCTGGGAAATAGCGATGACTGGGGCGATTGTGGCAGTCGACGCAGTCCATTGTGCGCCATTCGCCGCCTTCCTCCGGTGCCTTCCGGTCCCTGAAGATTTTGACGCTGCCGTCAGTCTGCGTGAACTCGACCTCGTAGATTGCCTCGCGAGTCTCGTCAGAGCGGAATCGAATCTCATTTTTCGGATCCACGTGCCAGTGGATGCCGTGCGACCGTTTCCGCTCTGCTCCACCGACTTTGAGCAACAGAACGGTCGTCAGCTCGGTATTCGTTTCATCCTCGGCGAAGTGAGTCCTGATGCTGAGTTTTTCACCGATAAACTTGTTCGGCCAGTGACATTGTTCGCAGGTGTCCCTGGCCGGGCGCAGGTCGTGCAGCGGTGTCGGTATCGGCCGTGGATAAAGGTCAAGAGCTACGGCAACGAGCTGCCAGGCGCCGTCCAGCTTCGACTTGACGAACCAGTCGGCTCCCGGGCCTATATGGCATTCCGCACACGCGACGCGGGAATGTGATGATCTTTGATAAGCCGTATGCTCCGGTTCCATGACCGAATGACAGGCCAGGCCGCAAAACTCGACGGATTCCATGATCTCGACGCCTTTGTAGGTCGCCCCGGCCAAAATGACGACGTTGATCATCGTTGCGCCGAGCAACACGAACAGCCAGTTGCGCGTCTTGCTTACATTCAGGTCAAAAACCGGCAGCAGCGGAGCCTTTTCATCGCCGTGCGTGCGGCGCAGTTTGTGCCGGTAGTGAATTGCGCCGACCGGAATCAGCACCAATCCGATAACGAAGATAACCGGCAAGATCAGGTAGGTCAGTATGCCGAGGTAGGGTCCACCTTCGAAGCCGAGCTGCTCCATGAAAAACAAGCTGACGATGAGAACGAGGCTCGCGACCGCGAGCGCTGTTCCTACAAGGCTGATGGCATTATGAGTGATGGACGCAAGAAAGTTTCTGAGCATAGCTGTCCTCTGGATGTCCTTCGATAGCGCTTGTTTGTCGATTATCTGCGCCGTCCGGACGCAAACTCAGGCTGGCTCTCTGTCTACATCAGTGAGTCAACAGTGCCCAGACTATGCCGACTGCTAGGGCGAGGCCTACCGTCAGGAAGAGTGTACCCCACACGTACGCGGAGCGACGCTCTTCTGCCGTGGGCGGATCGACGAGGTAGTTTTCCAGCTCGTTATTTTCCACGAGGCGCTGATACTCGAGCGGGCGTTCGATCTTAAAGCGTTCGAGGGATACCTTTCCGGTAAATATCACGGTGTCCATCGGGAAGATCTCGGGCCGCAGGTGCGTATGGAAAAAGTGAAAGAAGAAGATGAAGCCTGTCGCGAGCAGTGCTTCGTCGCTATGAACGACATACGCCGCGTTTATTACCCAACCAGGCAGAAAGCTCGCGAACCAGAGCGGGAACCAGAGAAACAGGCCAGAAAGACCGATGATCATTATCCCCCAGAACACTGCCAGGTAATCGAATTTCTCGATGTAATTCCAGCGATCCTGGACCGGCCGCTCACCGAGATACAGGAAATAGCGGAAGTTTGCGAACACATCGGCAATGTCCTTGCCTTGCGGCACCATCGAGTTAGGTCCCCAGAACAGTCCGCGCTCCCGCTTGATCGCCCAACGAATAAACAGGTTGCCAAGATGAAACAGTGCGTAGCCGAAGGTCCCGATAGCCGCGATTCGGTGAATGAACCTCGATGAATCGACGCCGCCCATCAGGTTCATCAACTGCTGCGCCCAGGCAGAGTCGTTAAATTTCAGCGGCAGACCGGTCAGCGCAAGCGCCAGGAAAGTCACGATGAT
>CAMYMP010000612.1 GCA_947259435.1 uncultured Woeseiaceae bacterium | reverse complement strand
GCTTAGTTCAAGAAGCAGGCGGGATGTGACCCGGGACCTGAACCTGTTTTACGCCCGCATCTCGCAGGCGAAATCAGTTGATGCCTCGTTCATAAAAAGATGTAACGACAGTCTATGAATCCTGCTCACCTTTTAGATTACGCTTGGGGGGTATTGACAGATTAACTTCACTTTTACTTTCACTGTCAATAGCCCGCGCTGGCATTTTTATATCGCGCACCCTAGTATCGCTTGATGCCTGCAGCAGACAAAAGGCCCAAAAAAGACAGCGAGTTTCTGAGCACGCTTGCACGCGGGCTGTCGGTTCTGCGTGCATTTACCAAGGAACGTCCGGAGATGACGCTGAGCGAGGTTGCGGTGGCTACCGACCTGAATCCTGCCGTGGCGCGCCGCTGTTTGAATACGCTGGTGGAGCTGGGATACGTTGGCAAAGAAGGCAAGTCGTTCCTTCTGACACCGGAAGTTTTGGGATTTGCGTCAGCTTTCCTCGAGTCAATGAATCTCGAAGAAGTTGTCCGCCCCTATCTGCAGCAAGTTCGCGACAAGACGGGTGACAGTTCGTCACTTGTCGTTTTGTCAAACTTTGAGATCCTGTACCTGGTTCATGTGTCGACCAATAGAAAGGTCCGCCTGGCAGCGGGTTTTGGCACGCGGTTTCCGGCGTATCCTACGTCACTCGGACGAGTGCTGCTCGCCTACCAGCCGACCGAAGTGATTGATGAGTACTTCAAGCGAGTGGAACTCAAGAAGCTGACGAGCAAAACGGTCACCTCACAGACTCGGCTGCGAAATATCCTCCGGGACATACGGAACAACGGGTTTGCATCGATCCAGGACGAACTGGACTACGGCATCGTTTCGGTTGCCGTACCCATTCTCGATCCGGACGGTGAGATCCTGGCAGCAATCAATTGTTCGACAGCGACGACCAGGATCAACGAAGAGACCATGGTCGACGCGCGGCTGCCGGAGTTACGGCGAGCAGCGCGCAAGATCGAAGCAGAGTTGAGTCGACATTCGACCTTGATTCACTCGATCAAGAGTGCCGCCAACTGATCAAGCAACAGCGCGGCCAGCACCGCGGCAAAAATCGCGTACCGCGCGATTAAAGGCCTCAGGTTCCGTCAGGTTACTCAGGTGACCACTGTCGTGGAAAATGATCTCACGGGAGCCGGCAACGTGCCGCAGGATTTCTTGCGCATGCCGCTTTCTGACGGCCGTTTCGTGAGCGCCAGTCAATAGCAGGACGGGGAGGTCGGTTTCAGCAAGCTCCGCAAGGACATTTGCGCCGAATTGATAGTGTCGCGGGTCGTAGTTGACGAGGTCCATCCCGTCGTAATCGGAAAGGATGCCCTCCAGCAGCCGTTTTTCGTTACTTTTTTCGGCAGGCAGGGCCATCATCGGATGCTGCAGCCAATTAGCGATCACGCTCTTGAGTTGGCCTGTCCGCGCGAGCTCGGCGTAGAGCCCGATCGGGACCTGCTCGGCTTCGGGCTCCAGCACATCGAGCTGATCGACAACCGCTCCCTGCAATAGCAGCGAGCGAAGTCGCTCCGGATGCGTCGCCGCATAGCGTAGAGCCACGCGTCCGCCCTGCGAGACGCCCAACAAATGCACTCTCCCGAGATCGAGCTGCTCTATCAGTTTGTTGATGTCGTCGAGCTCCAGGCTCATGTCGGCTGGCGCGGTGGACTTGCCGAAACCCCGCCTGTCCATGGCTATCACGCGGAAGTTTTTTGCCAGTCCTTCAAACTGGTAGATGAACATGCGGTGATCGAGCGGCCAGCCATGCAGCATGACGATGGACTCGCCGCTGCCCGTCTCGACAACGAAGAGATTGCCGTCTCGGGTCTCTATAATGTGCTCTTGCAGCATCGAGTCAGACGAAGGTCAGGGCTTGTAGTCGACCCCGGTCTGCGCGGCCTCCCAAAGAGCGGGGGCGGACGGGTTTTGCATTTCCTCGAAGAGATGACCGACGAGACCGGCACAGCGTGCGGTCAGTACGATTCCGCGCATCAGGGAAGACGGAATGCCGGCCTCAGCGAGAACAGCAGCAATAGCTGCGCTGATGTTTGTGACCAGTTCTTTACCGGTCACCTCGTGCAAAGCCGTTTCAAGCCGACGCATTGCCTCGATGTATTCGCCGCCGGCCCCCGCTTCTTCCGCAACCTCGAGCAAGCGCGGCACGCGCGGATCATGTTCCGAATGAATCGGGTGCCCAAATCCAGGTACGGGCCTGCGAGTTTCCCTGTAGGCACGCACCTCTTTGATTGCGGCGCCCGGTCGGTCGTTTGCAGGTGCTTCGACAATGCGCTCGAGGATCGCACCGCATTCGCCTGCCGTGCCGGCATATCGGTCGCCAACACCGAGAAGTCCGGCCGCGACGGCTCCCTGGAAAGACTCCGGCGCGCCGTAGTGAGTCAGTCGCGTGACGATCGCTGAGGGCACGAGTCCATGCTCCATGATCGTAACCAGCACAGCGTCAACAATTGCTGCTTGTGTTGCATCGGGCTCTCGGCCTGTGGCCTGCAGGTAAAGGTAGTTCGTAAACGACACGTGGCCGATCAGATCGCTGACCAGGTCCCGTCCACGAACCTTGATCGCGTCGGCGTCAAAGCCGCAAATGGCGGTCGTGCCGCGGGGTCTTGCTTGATTCGCCATAGATCTCACCTAATTCGCAAATCGAAATTGCTTTCGATAATCGAAAAGTATACCATCGTGTTTGGCCACATAAAAGAACACCTCGGGGGTTGAAATGAAGATTACGCGGAATGTCATTGTCGTGCTCTGCGCTGCCGGCCTGTCGGTTCCTGTTGCGCGCGCTCAGTCGAATGCGCTGGAGGAGATCGTCGTCACAGCCCGGAAGCGCGCAGAGACACTCGAAGAAAGCCCGGTATCTGTACGCGCTTTCACGGCCGACGAAATTGAAGCGGCGGGCATCGAGACACCGCGAGATTTCATCAACCTGACGCCCAATGTGTCGCTCGTTGAAACGCAGAACGCCGGCAACGCGTTCATCAATGTGCGCGGCGTTTCCCAGGCTCGTAACAGTGAAATGTCTGTCGCCGTCCTTGTCGACGGTGTGCTCATGGCAAATCCGGCCCAGTTCACGCAGCAGCTCATCGACGTACAGCAGATCGAAGTACTGCGGGGACCGCAGGGTGCGTTGTACGGTCGCAATGCAATTGGCGGCGCCATTACGATCGTGACACAGCAGCCTGGCGATGAATTTGCGGGCAGGTTAGAACTTGGCGCGGATTCTGGACCCGGGTTTACCGTTCGCGGATCGGCAAGCGGCCCGGTCGGCGGATCTGACGCATTAAAATTCCGTGCAACCGCCTCGTACGTCGATACCGACGGCTATATCGACAACACGTTTCTCGGCTCGGAGGCCGACCCGTATATGGATCTGTCAGGCCGGATACGTCTGCAGTACCAGCCGAGCGACACGTTCTCGGCGGACTTCCGGCTGAGCGCCTCGCAGCTCGATACTCAGGCGCTGTATTTCACGATTGGAGCGGAAGTCGACGACACAAGCATTCCGGTGCGCGTCAACAACCCCGGCTCGAACGAACGTGACATTTACACCGCGAGCATGAAACTCGAATGGGCAACGGACAGAGGCACCTTTACCTCGATAACAGCGCTCGATGACCTGGAGGAGCTACTCACAGGCGATCAGTTCAACTTCGTGCCGCGAGAGGAGTCGTTGATTAACTTCTTCCCGATCGGGCCGATCATCACGGCGCTAACCGGAGACCCCGTCGCAGACCTGAGCCAGACGCAGTACCTCGAGGCCGACTCATGGAGCCAGGAATTCCGGTACATCTCGCCCGCCGAGGAGCGGTTCCGCTGGATCGTCGGTGCGTATGCGATTGGTACGGACCGATATATATCGACCGGCAACCAAGTCGACCGCGGCAATGGCGTTTTCCCGGTTTACCGTACGCCGCGCGTTTCCTTGTTCGTCGACCCGACCGACCCGAGCCCGCAGCTCAGCCTGCTGGCGGATGCGCAGGATAATTTCGCCTGGGCCGTTTTCGGCGAAATCGCGTACGACTTCAGCGACACGTTCGAAGCATCGCTGTCGTTGCGATACGATGAAGATACTCGCGAAAACACCACGCTCACCGAGCCGCTGTACGACCCGACTTTCGACACCGTTATTCCAGGCGAGGGTCTCACCACCTTAGGCGAAGTGCGCAAAAAGACCTGGGACGAGCTGCAGCCGAAAGTCACGCTGCGCTACAAGCCCAGCGATGAACTCACGGTCTATGGTGGATTCAGCCGTGGCTTCCGCAGCGGTGGCTTCAACCAGAGTGGCGTTGGCGCCGCGGTTCCGGAGCCTGGTGTCGAAGACCTTTTCGAAGCACAGGTGGCTGACACGTTCGAGGTCGGCGTCAAGTCGATCTTCGGTGAAGGCCGCTACTCGGCGGCGCTGAGCGCTTTCTACACGGATTTCGAGAACGCGTACTTTTTCTTTTTCGACCCGACGACCAGCACCCAGAACCTTGGCGGTATCCCCGAGGTTGAGTACATTGGCTTTGAGCTCGAGACCAACGCCCGATTCAACGATTACCTGGACGGCTATTTGGGGATCGGTTATACCGACAGCGACATCAAGCGGGCTGCCGATCCTGCCGACAACGGCAATCAGGCACCGCTGGTCACCGACCTGACGATCAACGTCGGGGGTCAGTTCCGCTATCCGCTGAACTTCGGGGGAGGGGACGCGAATGCGGTGGTAAGACTCGACTACCAGCGTATGGGCGACACCTGGTGGGATCCGGGCAACATATCGAAGCGTAGCCCGGTCAACCTGGTCGATTTCAGGGTTGGAATGGAAATGGGTGACGATTGGTCGCTCACATTATGGGCCAAGAACCTGTTCGACGAGGAGTACAACGCCGAGTTTTCGCCGGGACCGGCACCGGGTTTGAACTTTCTCTGGCCGGCGCCGCCACGTCGCTGGGGCGCTACGTTCATCAAGCGTTTCTAAACACAGAATCTCCGGAGGGTAAATCGGATGAGCGCAAAACCGATCATCAAAAGCAGACTGCATCACAACGCACACGTGACGACGGACATGGAGGCGGTGCGTAAGTTTTACGAAGAAATCATCGGCTTCCCGCTAGTCGCTACCTGGGCCGAGCAGACCGACCTGTTCGGCAAGGTGCGCACCTACATGCACTGCTTCTTCGACATCGGGGATGGCGAGTGCCTGGCGTTCTTCCAGTTCGATGACCCGGCGGATCAGGAGGAATTTGGCCCCGAACTGCCGTTATCCGGTTTCCGCCACCTGGCGATGAAAGTCGACCAGGAAACACAGGACGGCATTCGCGACAGGCTTGCCGCCGCGGGCTACGACGCACCCGACACGTACATTCTCAACCACGGTTACTGCTACTCGCTGTATGTCTTTGATCCGGCGAAGTTGTTGATCGAATTCACAGTCGACCATGAAGACGTCGACAAGATTAACGCGGAGCGCAAGGCCGACGCACACAGCGTATTAAAGCGCTGGATGGACGGCGATCATTCGCCGAATAACGAGGCCTATCACCGCTAGGCACCCTGGCGTTCAGCGCCATCGTAGAAACGAGCAAGCCCCGTTTTCTCAAGGGGCCCGGTCGAGTATTGAGAGAGGGATTTATGGCAACAAAAATTTGCATCGTTTACCACAGTGGATTCGGCCATACGGCGAAACAGGCGGCTGCCGTCGCCGATGGAGCTCGCGGCGTTTCCGGCGTAGAGGTCAGCGAAGTTTCGGTCGAGGATGTGTCTGAGGAATCTAGTCCCGCCTGGGAAAAGCTGGACGCGGCGGACGCGATCGTCTTTGGATGCCCGACTTACATGGGTTCTCCGTCAGCGGGACTCAAGCAGTTCATGGAGGCGAGCTCCAGCCGTTGGATGACGCAGACCTGGGCGGACAAGCTGGCCGCGGGCTTCACGAACTCCGGTTCGCAGAACGGTGACAAACAGAACACCCTGGTCGGCATAGCGACTTTTGCAGCGCAGCACGGGATGGTCTGGATCAATCTCAATCTGCTTCCTGGCAACAACAGTTCTACAGGAAGCGTTGAAGACCTGAACCGTCTTGGCGCATCACTTGGCGCGATGGCGCAATCCAACGTCGATGAGTCTGCCGATGTCGTACCGCCGGAAGCCGATCTGAATACGGCCCGGAGCCTGGGTGAACGCGTGGCCAGGTGCGCACAGCGCTGGTCTGATTAACGCATCATCGAGCAGCAATTGAGGTTGTGGATTTGCAGGCACCGGATGAGGTTGCGATATGATTTATGACAAGGACATAGAAACCCGCCCGGTCGAAGAACAGTTCGAGCTGGACCGCGACAGTTTTCGACGGCAGGTTGAATACCTGTTCCAGAATTCGACTTTTTATCAGCGGAAACTGCGCGAAGCGGGCTTTGACGCCTCCGACGCCGTCGGCGGCCTCGATGATATTCGGCATCTGCCGTTCACCGAAAAAGACGAGCTGCGTGAGACGCAGGCAATGGCTCCGCCGTTCGGCGATCATCTTTCGTGTCCGCCCGAAGAACTGCAGCGGATCTTCAGCACGAGCGGCACGACCGGAGTGCCCTGTTACCTTGGCTTGACGCGTAATGACATCGACATGTACGCGACCAATGTCGCGCGCGGCTATTCCGCTGCGGGCTTCTCGAAAGGGCAGAGGATCGTGGTGGGCTTCAATGCAGGCCCGTTCGTGGCGGGTGCCGTGTACTACGGTTTCGACAAGATAGGTTGCACAGTTATTCCTGTCGGTACCGGCAATACGGAGCGCCTGCTCACGGCAATTCAGAAGCTCGGTGCGACGGGCATCAGCTGCACACCCTCATACGGACTCTACCTGATCGACTGGTGTCAGCAGCACGACATCGATACACACACACTTGGGCTGACCAACATGATCACGGCTGGGGAACCCGGTGGTGGAGATCCCCTGATCCGAGGTCGCATCGAAGAGGCGTTCGGATGCAAGGTTCGCGAGTCGATGGGCATCGGCGATATCTCGCTGTCGGTCTGGGCGGAGGACGATGACGGCGACGGGATGCACTTCATGGCGCGCGGATTCGTGCACGTCGAACTCATTGACCCTGCGACCGGTGAGCCGAGGGAATGGACGGACGGCGGTGAGGGAGAGCTCGTCTACACGGCGCTGCAGCGTGATGCGATGCCGCTGCTCAGGTTCAGGAGTCGCGACCATGTTGTGATCAATATGAAGCCGAATCCAACGGGACGCACCGGACCCAGGATCCGATGCATCGGGCGCACGGACGACATGCTGATCGTGCGTGGCGTTAACCTCTTTCCTTCTGCTATTCGCAGCATTCTCAAGGAATTCACACCGGATGTATCCGGCATGCTGCAGATTCGGCCGAAGGAGCACGGCGTCCTGCAGACTCCACCGCTCCCGGTCGTTGTCGAACTCGGTGAAGGTGTAAGCGATCCGGACGGCGCGCTGAAGCAACGGCTTAAGGACGAGATCCGCGCAAGACTGCTCGTTGGCACCGCGATCGAGCTGGTACCTTATGGAACCCTCCCCAGGGAAACCTATAAAGCCAAACTGATAGACTACTCTGATGTGGACTCGGCGAAGGCTGCTACGGCATAACAATGGGAAAAAAAATACCGCCATTCGCGAGCACGATTGTCGGAAGTTACCCGCAGCCTGGCTGGCTGATTGACAGGGAAAAGCTCTCGAAGCAGTTTCCGCCGCGAACGCGAGCAAAAGAACTTTGGCGAATCGATCCGGCATTTCTAAAGGCCGCACAGGACGACGCCACTCGCCTCGCGATACTCGATCAGGAGCGAGCCGGCCTCGATATCGTCAGCGATGGCGAAATCCGGCGCGAAAGCTATTCCAATCATTTCGCGACGGCGCTGGCCGGTGTGGACCTCGACAATCCCGGTCAGGCGCTGGATAGAAGCGGCGAACCGGTGTTCGTGCCTCGCATCGTAGGACGGATTCGTCGCAAGCACCCGGTTGGAATCGAAGATCTCAAGTTCCTGCGCGCGAACACGGATCGGATGGTCAAGTTCACGGTGCCGGGCCCGTTTACGATGTCGCAACAGGCGCAGAATGATTTCTATGCGAGCGACCGAGAGGCCGCGCTCGACTATGCTGCTGCCGTCAATGAGGAAATCAAGGACCTGTTCGCCGCCGGCGCCGACGTCGTGCAGTTGGACGAACCTTATATGCAGGCTCGGCCCGAAAAAGCCCGCGAGTACGGTGTCGAAGCGCTGAATCGCGCACTGGAAGGCGTGTCTGGTACGACCTGCATCCATATCTGCTTCGGCTACGCGGCGCTGATACACGAACGCCCCGAGGGATATTCGTTCCTCCCGGAGCTGTCCAATACATCCTGTAACCACGTATCAATCGAAACAGGGCAGTCGAATCTTGATTGCAAGGTTTTGGAATCGCTCAAAGGCAAACACATACTGCTCGGCGTTCTCGATCTTTCGACGGAGGAGGTCGAGTCGGTTGAATTGATCAAGGAAAGAGTCCGGCGCGGCATGGCGTACGTGAATCCGGATCACCTGCTGCTCGCACCCGACTGCGGGATGAAATATCTTTCGCGGGAGGCAGCCTTCGGCAAGCTGTCCAACATGGCGGAAGCCGGCCGGCAGCTTCGCGACGAACTCTAATCCATATGGTGATCTGCGATGAGCAATAGCGATAATCGAATATTGACAACGCACACGGGCAGCCTGCCGAGGCCCGAGGACCTGATCCAGATCATGTGGGCCAAAGGCGACGGGATTCCAGTGGATGAGAAGGCCCTGGAGGAGCGTGTTGCCGCGGCCGTCGACGAGATCGTCGGCAAGCAGGTTGCTGCCGGCGTCAGTATCGTTAATGACGGAGAGATGTCGAAGCCCAGCTACGCGACATACGTCAAGGATCGGCTCGCCGGATTTGGTGGCGATTCAATACAAAACTATTTCTTTGCCGATCTTGAGGCTTATCCGAAGAGTAAAGAGATCGTTGCTGGCAATCCGGGTCGGCGCAAGCGTTCGGCACCGGCGTGCAATGGCCCAATTTCGGTCAGCGATACCGAAGCGGCCGCGCTCGACATGGTCCACCTGAACGATGCCGTTAGAAAACGAGAAGTGACAGGCACGTTTTCCAGCGCGGCTTCGCCGGGCGTTGTCTCGATATTTTTCGGCAACGAATACTATAAGACCGACGAGGAATACGTTTTCGCGATTGCGGAGGCGATGCGTCATGAGTACGAAGCCATCGTTGCTGCCGGAGCAACCGTGCAGCTGGACTGCCCGGACCTGGCCATGGGCAGGCATACTACTTATGCTGATCTCGATCTCGCAGGCTATCGGAAGAAGGTTGCGATGAACATCGAAGCGCTCAATCATGCCGTCCGCAATATTCCGGCGGAAAAAATTCGCATGCACCTGTGCTGGGGTAATTATCCCGGCCCTCACCATTGCGACGTGGCATTCGCGGAAATCATTGACCTGGTCTGGGGCGCCAAGCCGCAGACGATCCTGTTCGAGGCCGCGAATCCCCGTCACGCGCACGAGTGGAACCTTTTCGAAACCGTTAAGGTGCCGGATGACAAGATTCTGTGCCCGGGTGTAATAGAGCCGCAGTCCAATTACATCGAACACCCGGAGCTCGTTGCACAGCGCATCGAGCGTTACGCGAAACTGGTTGGTGCGGATCGCGTTATGGCCGGGGTGGACTGCGGTTTCAGCGTGCATGTCGGCATGCAGGGCATCGATCCGGACGTCGCCTGGGCGAAACTGGCAGCGCTCGCACAAGGTGCTGAAATAGCCAGCCAACGACTGCTCTAGAGAGAT
>CAMYMP010000611.1 GCA_947259435.1 uncultured Woeseiaceae bacterium | reverse complement strand
AATCACGAATTGGTCAGGAAAGCATCACGGTACGCTCATGTGGTTTCGGCCGTGTTCGGCGACGATTCAGTCTCACCACACCGACAAAGGGACTGAGAAAATGACATACGACGAACAAAGACCCGAACTCGACCCTGCAACGATCGTCCTTGGCCTCGGCTACGCAACAAGCCTCATAGTCGCAATTGGCTGGGTAGCAACGCTCGTCCTCTGATCATTGACTGATTTCGAGCGTTGAATCGACCGCGGCCCGCTCCGCCAGGGCTTCATCCTGGACTTTCAGCCGGTGCAGATCGAAATCCTCAGTCAGGCGCATCAGGAACGGGTGCCAGCGATCCTCGTCGCTACGTCGGTAATATCCTGACACCGCCCATCCAGGCGCTTCCGCAAAGACATAGACTTTGCCCACTTTGCGGTTGGGTGCGAGGGGATCAACGATCTCGAGCGAATCAGATTCAACCATCGACGAAAGCAACGATCGCGAGATCTGCACAACTTGTTCTTCCCGCGCTCGTTCCTCACGAGGATCAGGATTGGTGATCCACTTGAATGAAAAAAACGCCACTGCAAGCCCCACAAACAAAGCAAACAGCACGCGCCCGATACGATGATTCATGCCTAGTCTATCCCGATAATCTTGTGCGTCTGCAAGCTCAGCTTCCATTGTGGATGTCGCAGACAGTAATCAATCGCACCCCGGGTATTCGTATCCCGGTCGGGACTATCCAGCGGTTGCAGAAAAAAATGCCTGAAACGCATGCGCGCAAACAAGTCAGGCTGTGCCTCGGGTTCTATTTGCGGATAAACAAGTTTTAACTCGTCGCCCGAGGTCTGCAGCACGGGTGCACGGCCTTTTGGACTGATACACAGCCAGTCGATACCCTCTGGCGCGGCCAGGGTACCGTTGCTCTCGACACCGATCTCGAAACCCGCGCCGTGCAAGGCTGCGATTGCCGGGCCGTCGAGCTGCAACAGAGGTTCGCCTCCGGTGCAAACCACGTACGGCGATGCGGATATCGAACCTTGTGGCCACGCGCGCCGAACGGCCTCGGCAAGGTCTTCGGCCGTTTCGAATTTGCCGCCACCCTGCCCGTCCGTGCCGACAAATTCGGTGTCACAAAACCGGCATATGGCCTCCGCACGGTGAACCTCCCTTCCCGACCAGAGATTACAGCCGGCAAAGCGAAGGAATACGGCCGGACGACCCGTCTGCGCACCCTCGCCCTGCAAGGTGTAATAGCTTTCTTTCACCGAATACGTCATTACGTTTGCAGAAGTGGATCCTCAATTCCCGCTTCGGCGAAGCCTTTGGCGCGCAACTCGCACGCAGGGCATTCACCGCAGGGCGGACGCTGACCTTTATAGCAGGTATGCGTTAGAGCCAGAGCCGGAAGCGCACCGAGCTGCACGGCCAATTCAACGCTCTCTTTCTTGGACAAATGCATCAACGGTGTGTGAATGAGAACAGCACTTTCCATGCCTGCCCGCAGCGTCTGTTGCAATGCACGAATCGTATCTTCTCGACAATCCGGATAACCGCTGTAGTCAGTCTGGGCAACACCCGTCACCAGGTGATCGATTCCGCGCTGGTATGCATAGGCGGCAGCAAACGTCAGGAAGACGAGATTTCGGCCCGGTACGAATGTATTCGGCAGGCCGCTGTCGGCGGATGCCTGATTCTCAACCTCGATATCACTATCGGTCAGCGCGTCACCACCAAGTGCAGCGAAAGTATTGATCGGAAGGCAGGCATTGCTCACGGACGCGTGCTCCGCAATGCTCGCCGCGCACTTAAGTTCGATCTTGTGTCGCTGGCCATAATCGAATGAAATCGTCGAGACGTTTGCTCTCCCGAACCGTTTGATCGCCCAATACAGACAGGTCGTCGAGTCCTGTCCACCAGACAGGACAACCAGTGCCATTTCGTCGTTTGCTGTCATATTTTTCGTCAACGGTCATCGGTATCGCCGAACAACGCAGCCAGGGCATCTTTTGCGGCGTCGGCTTCAGACTTGCCTTTTGCATCGAACGCGGACTCCGACGGCTTGAACCAGTCACAAAAGTTGGCGCGCTCCTTTTCGGTAACATCCTCGGCGCCGTCTTCGCGACATTGCCGTGGC
>CAMYMP010000610.1 GCA_947259435.1 uncultured Woeseiaceae bacterium | reverse complement strand
GTGCCCGGCGGCCAGCGCGTCCGGAAATGAAACGACATTGGGCAGCGACGACTCGGGCGACGGCTGCGGATCGAGCATGTCAATGGCGCTGGTCGCTATCACGATTTTGATTTTGGTCTCAGGGACAACCTCTGCGAGGCGCGGCAGATTGTCGCTGAGCGCGACGAGTGCTTTGGCGCCGGAGTCGTTGAACTGGTAGATGAGTTCTCGCTCCGTATAGAGCGGGTTGGTATTGACGATGACCAGCCCGGCTCGCAACGCACCCCACGCCGCGATCGGGTATTGCACGAGATTCGGCAGCTGGATGGCAATTCTGTCGCCCTTGGACAATCCACACTGGCCGAGCAGGTACGCGGCCAAATCGCGGCTTAAGGCGTCGACCTCCGCATAGGTGATCGACTTGCCCAGGCACTTGAAGGCGTCCTGATCGCCATGGCTTTCGCTCGAATACTCGAACCCTGCTATCAAGCCGGGAGTTTCGGGCCGCTCCAGCTCCCTCAGGCAGTCCGTGATGTAAGTCTCTGTTTTCGAACGCATGATTTACAATCCCCCGGGTATCGCGGCTAGCGCTTATCTTGCACCAGTCGTGCCCGACATTCTGTCACGCCCGTGACAGATCCTTAAGCTCTTGAACAGCTTGTAGTTGTGGTTCACCATCATCAACAGCCTGGACGAGTGAAAAATAGCGATGACTGCAAACGCGCGAGACTACGATATCATCGGCATCATCGCGCGCTCGCCCTGGTTTGAAGGCCTGCCGGCCAAAGCACACGAGCAACTCGCGGAAGCCGCCAGAATTCGCTCGTATCGCAAGAACAGCTACCTGTATACGATTGGCGAAACCAGCAGCGACATTTATTGCATATTATCCGGTCGCGTCCGTCTGCTCTTGTCGAGTGCCCTCGGACAGGAATATGCACTCACGGACCTGGAGCCCAATGAGTGGTTGGGCGAGCAGTTTCTCGCCATCGAACGGGCAACGATGATCGACGCACGCATCAACGAGGCCGCTACCGTACTCGTAATACCGAAGGCCGCGGTCCTCGCCGTGGGCGATCAGCACCCCGAAATGTATAAGAAACTCTTCGTGCAAAATATCCTCCGCAGCCAGGGCATCTACCTGCTGCTGCTCGGCATGGCTTTTTACCCGCTGCGTTCTCGGCTTGCGGGCAGGTTTCTCGCCCTGATCGAGGAGCACGGGCAGAAAGAACAAGAAGGTGTCTATCTCGACGTTCATTTGAGTCAGAATGACTTCGCGCAACTCAGCCTCGGCTCGCGGCAACGGATCAACAAGATTCTGAGCGAGTGGCGCGAAAGCGGCATTCTCGAACTCGAATCCAGCCGCTACCTGATTCGTGATATGGCTGCCCTGCAAAAAGAGACAGAGCTCAAGGACGACGATGACTGAGCGTTAGTCACGAAGGCGACAGTCACCTGCCAGTACGCCGTGTACTGTTAATGAGCACTCTCCGGCAGTCCTCACGATCAGCGGCGGAACAAAACCTATGCGGAAACACATCAAACTGGGTTATGGCATCGCTGCTGGCCCTGATTATCGATGCCGGCACAGACCCCCCGAAAACCCGGTGCCGATAACCAGCACGTCCAGCGTGGACGCGTCCCGCTCGNCATTGGTCCTTTGCTCGGCGTACATTGATACTGAATCTCCCGGGTCTGACCGGCTACTCTAGCTGACCTCGATACTAGTCCTGGCAAGGGCGTGAAACTGTCTCGACGGTGACACTCTCCTGTCTCCAATGTGCGTCTATACTTGACTGTAGACCGGCTGTTTACCAGGAAGGAGTCAGTCAAAACGACTGGAGATACGTCATGGCGCCAAAACTAACCGGTGTGGATCACGTCCATGTAAATGTCGGGAGTTGGAGCGACGCCGAGAAGTGGTACGAGTCCGTGCTAAATTTCAGGCGTGTCGACGCGCTAATGGGCTGGGCAGTCAAGAATGGCCCGCTAACTATTGAAAACCCGGAAGGGACAATTCACGTCGCGCTGTTCGAATCAGAAAGCCCGAAACCGACGAATGTCATTGCTTTTGGCGCTAGCGGCGAAGAGTTTCTCGATTGGAAAAGGCACCTCGAAAACCAGGGCCTGACGCTCCGTGTCACAGATCACAAGATGGCGTTCTCGCTGTACTTCAGTGACCCCTGGCAAAACAGCCACGAAATAACTACTTATGATCGTGATTACGTAGCCGAGAATCTGGCCAAAACCAATAGTGTCGATTAGCCGCTAGCGCAGGAGTTCGCGGGCTTTTGTTTTTTCAGTCTTCTCGTAGGCCAGCAAGGCACGCAGCGCGCTCATCGAGAGATCGGGCTCCAGCCCGTCAGCGAGCCGGTAAATCTGTTCGTAGTACCAACCGATACGGGCGAACGCGTTCATCGCCTTGAGGATGGCGATCGACGAATTCGGGCCCAGGATGCCCGGGCCAATGCGCAGGTCCGCCTCGACGCTTGGGGCCTCCTTAAGTTCGCCCGACATGATTTTCGCCGGGAAATTCGGGTCCACGCACAGCGGCCGAGCGAGACCGATCATGTCCACGTCGCCCGCCGACAATGCTTCGTTCATTCCATCTGCCGAGCGAAAACCACCCGTAACCATGAGCGGCATTTTCGCGACCTGGCTTGCCGCAACCGCGTAATCGAAAAAATAGGCTTCGCGCGCCCTGGTACTCTCCTGCACCTTTTCCTCGAATACCGGTTCCAGTCCGGCTATACCCATCAGTTTCGGCTGCTCGTAATTGCCGCCCGATATCTCCAATAGATCGAGACCTTCTTTGTTCAACATTTCGATCACGTGCAGGCAGTCATCGAACGAAAAGCCGCCTTTTTGAAAATCGGCGGAGTTTAATTTCACTGTAACTGGAAAATCCGCGCCGACTGCCGCGCGAACTCCGCGCACGGTTTCCAACAACAGGCGGGCCCGGTTTTCGACGGAACCGCCCCACTCGTCGTCACGGACGTTTACGCGCGGCGAGAGAAACTCGGACAACAGATAGCCGTGGGCGCTGTGAACCTGGACGCCGGTGAATCCCGTCTGTTTCGCGATACCGGCTGCAAACGCGAAGCGCTTGATGACATCGCGAATCTCGTCACCGGTCAGTGCGCGCGGCTTGCCGAAGCGTCCGCCCGGAAGCGCGAGCGGGATGTCCGACGGCCCCACGGGCTCCGTGGCGATGAGCTTAGGCGTCTGCCGCCCGGCGTGGCTGATCTGCATCCACAATTGTGTATCGCCGGCCGTGCCGGCCTCGGCCATTGCTTCGAGCGCAGCGAGTTGAGCCCTGTCCTGCGGCCCGTCGATCGCGATATTGCCGGCGCGCTCGAGGTAGCGCCGATCGACCTGCACATTGCCGGTCAGCAGAGTGCTCGCTCCGCCGTTCGCCCAGCGCCGGTACAACGTAACATGGCGTTCGGTTGCCCGGTTGCTGGCGTCTGCCACGCCCTCCGTCATAGCGGCTTTGCACAGCCGATTTTTTACGCGGGCCCCGCAAGGCAGGTTCAGGCTTGTTGAGACAGTCGTATCGATTTGTTGTTACTCCGGAATTTCGCCCAGTGCAGTACGAACGAAGCAAACAACAGGCCAAATCCCTGCACGGCTTTACGAATGAACGTGATTGCAGCGAAGATTGTGCCTTCGGAGCGACGCCCCGTTTCCAGTTCGCTCTGTTCAACGAGGTCGGCCATCATCGACGTATAAAGGATCTGGAAACAGATGATCAAGCCGAGGTCGATGACGATGGAAACAAAAACGAACCAGAAAACGAACGGCGTGCCGTTCTCCGGCAAGACGCCGATCAGTCGCAGCGTGATCGGCAAAGGCGCGCCCAGAAAAGCGATGATGCCTATGGTCATCGCGCCTCTTCGTTTTCCCAACCTGCGCGTCACGGCGGGTGCGAGAAAAAAACCGATCACGGCCGAAATGAACACACCCATCGTAATGAGGCCCGTCTCGATTGATGTGAATTCCCAAAAATAGGTATAGAAGTAGAAACTCAACGCCGCTGCCAATCCCGTCGCGATCGAGCCCAGCAGTGCCGCGATGAACAAAGCCACGAAAGACCGGTTGGACAGGGTCTCGAAAATTTCCCGGAACACGGTCATCGCCGTGATGCGCCGCGGCGGTGGCGGCGCTTTGAGATGTTGAATGCGCGAATGCGTGCCGATCGCAGACACCATGATCGAGACGAAAATCAACACGGACGCAATGATGCCCATCAACTCCTAGCTCGCGCGATTGAACCGCCCGTCTGCGATAGTTTCCGTC
>CAMYMP010000609.1 GCA_947259435.1 uncultured Woeseiaceae bacterium | reverse complement strand
TCCAGTGCAGCGCGACTGCATGACCGCCGTTGTCGCGGACGATGCCCTTCGGCTCGCCGGTCGTGCCGGACGTGTAAAGAATGTACAGCGGGTCGGTAGCTTCGAGGGTCACGCAATCGTGCGGCGACGCCGCCGTCAGCGCATCGTTCCAGTCGACGTCGCGCCCTGGCTTCAATTCCGCTTTCGCCTGCGGGCGTTGCAGGACGATGCAGGTGTCGGGCTTGTGTGAGGCAAGTTCGATGGCCGCATCGAGCAGCGGTTTGTACGCGACGACGCGGCTCGGCTCGATGCCGCACGACGCCGAGACGATGGCTTTCGGCCTGGCGTCGTCGATGCGCGTTGCCAATTCGTTGGCGGCGAAACCGCCGAATACGACCGAGTGAATTGCGCCGATCCTGGCGCAGGCCAACATGGCAACGATCGTTTCCGGGATCATCGGCATGTAGATAATGACCCGGTCGCCTTTACCGATTCCCCTGGCTGCAAGCGCACCTGCGAACAGGGCGCAGGCATCGCGCAGTTCGCGATAAGTCAGCGTGCGCTGCGTGCCGGTCAACGGGCTGTCGTAGATGACCGCCGCCTGCCCGGCGCGCCCGCCAGTGACGTGCCTGTCGAGCGCGTTGTAGCAGGTGTTCAGTTTTCCGCCGGTGAACCAGCGGTAGAAAGGTGCGTTGCCGGCGTCGAGTACCTTGTCCCAGCGGGCTGCCCAGTCGATGCCGCGCGCAGCTTCCGCCCAGAATTCCCCAGGCTGCTCGATTGAGCGGCGATGGACGGTCTCGTAATCGCTCACGATTCGTCGAGCAACTCCCGCGTTGCGCGGTAGCCCTGTTCGATGGCCGCCTCGGTCATTGCACTGGCGCCGGCGTCGGAATTGGCGATAGCTATCCTGCCGAAGCGCTGCCTGCCTTTCAGCCAGTGCCGGTCTGCATCCGTCCAGTCTTCCGACCAGTAGTTCATCTCGTTTTTTTCGTGGTTGTAGCCGAGCGCATAGCCGTGCGGCCAGCGGTTGACGGTGATCGCCCGGATGTCCCGCGCCGGATCGAGCTGTTCGCGGATATTGCGTTCGAAAGTTTCGAAAGTGGTACCGAGCAACTCGTAGCGGCCTTCGCGAAACTGGTCTGCTGCATGGCCTTTGCCGGACACCGGAATGCGATACATCTTGACCGTAATCGGCTCAGCAGGCGTCCTGGCCGATTGATAATCCCCGAATTGCAGCGGGTAAGTGAGCCGGATATCGGAAAAAAAACTACCGGGGCAGTAAGCCGCAAAAATCCCGATTTTCTGGAATGCCGTCCAGTTGCGGAACAGCACGTTGGTCGATACCAGCGGTTCCCTGAGCGACTGCTGCAGCGCTTTTCGCTGGTCCGCCGGGATCTCCGGGCACAGGTGCGGAATAACCGAGTTGTAGCAGGCCATGACGCAAAAGCCTGCCCGCACGCGCCTCGACTGGCCATCCTGCACGTAAGTTACTTCGACCTGTTTCGCGTTGTCCGGATCGCCGACATGCCGGGCATGCACAACGGTTGAATTCAGGCGCAGCCTGACCGGCGAGTCGTCCTGGTCGAGTTGGCTGTAATCGAACTTCGCGGAGATAATGTCGTGCATTGAATTGCCGGGAGCGACGCGTGGGATCATCGCGCGCACGAGCATGCGTGCGACGGACGCATTGCCATCCGGAAAGTGAAAATCTTCCTTGTAACTGTGTTTCTGCCATTCCGGCGAGCGCCGTGCCATCAGGTCGAGTTTGAGCCCTGCCGCGCCGGGCAAGCCGTAACGCATCGCGGCGACAGCCGGCGTCAGGTCAACGCCATTGCCCATGTAACTGCCTCGCCACATCCAGAAGAAGTCGGCAACTTCCTGGCTAGCGCCGGCGATGTCGGTCAGGAACTCGATGTAGCTGATGGACTGCAGGAAATTGAGCTTCTCCTCTGTCGAATAATTGGCAAGGTATTCGCGATCGCCGCAGAACAACTCGATGATTTTCTCCTGCGTCGCGGCGGACAGCGGCGTTTGCCTGAGAAACGCGGTAACGGCGTCCCGGTCGCCGATCCCGTATTCGAGTTCGGCGGGTAGCGTCACGTAGGCTGTTTGCTGTTCGCCCTGCTGAAGATCCGGATCGCCCGCCACCAAGCGGTTGGCGCCAAAGGTTTTCTTGTCGAAGAAAATCCCGCCGCGCAAGCCGAGTGAGGGATACAGCTCGTGGTCGAAGACTTTCCTGGCCTGGCTTACGTCGATGCCGAGATCGTCGAGCACAGACTTTGCCGCAGCCGGGTAACTCCACGGCGCCTCGATGTACTCGGTGCCGCCAAGATCCACGAGCATGCGACCGTCGATGTGAAATTCGTTGCGCTTGGCGTGGCCGCCGAAGTCGTCGTGGTTTTCGACTATGAGTATGCGCGCGTCCGGGCCTGCTTCCTTGCGGAAGAACCACGCCGCCGCGAGACCGCTGATGCCGCCGCCGACGACGATGAGGTCGTATTCTTCGCCGGTCTCGATCGAGTCGCGAGGATCGTCGAAACGCTCGCCATCGCGCATCCTGTGTGCTACCTCGAACGAACCCGGGTGGCTGCCGCGGAGACCGTCACGGGTCGGCGGGTAATAGCCGGCCAGCATCTGTGCGCTCGGATCGCCATCTGTCGCGGCGAGTGCCTGTGCGAGTGGCGTCGACAGCAACGATCCGGTGACCGCGACGTTAATGCCGTTCAGAAAGTCGCGACGCGTGATGTCGCGGTGCATGCCCAGTTGCCGGTCGGATCTTTTCATGGTTGTTTTCCCGTGACCGATTCTTCTCATTGTAGACGTGGTCCCGGGGGGATGGCCAGTTACCTTCATGATGTTGCCAACGTTGAGCATCATCGCCCTCATCGACGATGCAGGTGTCATCGAACGGATCCTCAGGCACCTCAGCGTGTGGGACCCATAGCCGGAGACCCGCTCTTACAGCCCCGACTCCGGGGCTCAACGACGCGATAGATTGTCCTATCCTTGATTTCACGGACTTGGGAGAATTGATTTGTCAGTATCATTACGTGAAATACTTGCACGAACTGGCCAAGCAAATTCAGGGCAGAAAAATTTGCGGATGCCAGCTTCCATGGAAATCGGCACGCGCGCCATGGCTTTTTCCAGGAAGGGCATCAAGCGGTCCCAATCCGGCGGCAATTC
>CAMYMP010000608.1 GCA_947259435.1 uncultured Woeseiaceae bacterium | reverse complement strand
CAAAGACAGCACGATTTCGGGCAAGATCGCGAAAGAAGTCTTCGAGGCCATGTGGGCTGGCGAGGGTCCCGCGGACAAGATTATCGAAACCAAGGGACTCAAGCAGATAACTTACGCGACAGCAATCGAAGCGATTGTGGACAAGGTTATCGAAGCGAACCCCGGCCAGGTTGCCGAATACAAGGCCGGCAAAGACAAGCTGATTGGCTTCTTTGTTGGCCAGGTCATGAAAGAAACGGGGGGCAAGGCCAACCCCGGCCAGGTCAACGCCATCCTCAAGGACAAGCTGAATTAAGCCAGCGTTTTTGGGCAAGATGCTCTGCAGCTGCTGTCTGAAAAAGCCCTCGTGTGCTATTCTATTCGGGCCTAAATATAAATGAATTCTTATATATTTATCTTATGCAAAATAGTACCCGGCAGCTGATTACGCACTTGAAGGCCTTCGCCGATCCAATTCGCTTGCGCCTGCTGGCGCTTTGCGTCCGCGGCGAGTGCACGGTTTCGGAACTGACCGAGGTTACGGGTCAGAGCCAGCCGAGAATTTCGCAGCATCTCAAACAGCTTTGCGACGCCGGCCTGCTCGAGCGATTTCGCGACGGGCACTTCGTTTACTACCGTGTGCCGCTGGGCGCCGGGCAGGCCTCGCAGCGGCGTCGCCTTTTCGCGTTACTGCCGACCGAGGAGCCAGCGTACGAACGTGATTTCGACAAGCTCTGCGGTTTGCGCACGGAACGCGGACTGGCGCCACCGGAGAAGGACAATGACGCGTTACGGTATCTGCACCGCGCGCTCATCGAACTGACGGTCGCCATGCCGCTCGGGGATCTCATCGACGTTGGCAGTGGCCAGGGGCGGATCCTGAAACTGCTCGGGTCACGCGCACAGCGCGCCGTCGGCGTGGATACCAATGCCGATGCGCGGCAACTCGCACGCGCGGAGTTACTGCTCGCTGGTGTCGAGAACTGCAGCCTGCGCCACGGCGACATGTATGAACTGCCCTTCGCCGACGGCGAATTCGACACGGTCATTCTCGATGACGTACTCGCGGACGCCGAGCGGCCGATGACAGCAATCAGCGAAGCACGCCGAATCCTGAAAAGAGGCGGCCGGCTGCTACTGCTCATCAGGTGTGACAAGGGAGACAACGCGACGCTTGAAAAACAGCTTGCATCCTGGTGCGGCGCTGCGGGTCTGCGTCTTGCGCCACCGAAATACATTCCGGTAAACGATCCACACTGGCTGCTGGCCGTTGCGTCGCCAGCCGACCAGGAAACGGCAGCTGCCTGAGGTCCCGAACAGCAATGACAAGCCGCAACGTTGAAGTCTCGTTCGAGTTTTTCCCGCCGCATTCCGAGAAGATGGAAAAAACGCTGTGGACTTCGGTGCAGCGGCTCAAACATCTGTCACCACGATTTGTGTCGGTAACCTACGGTGCCGACGGCTCGACACGGGAGCGCACGCACGCCGCTGTGGAACGGATCGTAACGGAAACAGACCTTACGGCGGCGCCACACCTGACGTGCATCGGCGCGAGCCGCGGCGAGATCGATGACATCGCTCGGGAATACTGGGATATGGGTATCCAGCACCTCGTTGCATTGCGCGGTGACCCGCCAAAGGACGTAACGGGCTACACGCCGCACCCTGATGGATACGCCTACGCATCCGATCTTGTTGCGGGCCTGCGCAAGGTTGCGGACTTCGATATCTCGGTGGCTGCGTACCCGGAAGTGCACCCCGAAGCGCCGAGCGCGAAGTTCGACCTCGAAAATCTTAAACGCAAGCTGGATGCGGGCGCGAGTCGTGCGATCACGCAGTTCTTCTTCGACTCCGATGTTTTTCTGCGCTTTCGCGATCATGCCGCTGCAGCCGGAATCGAGTCGACGATCGTGCCCGGAATTCTGCCGATTACGCGCTTTCCGCAGTTGCAGCGATTCGCGACGCAATGCGGAGCGACGGTTCCGGATTGGCTGAAGGAGCGTTTCGCAGGTCTTGATGATGACGCCGAGACACTGCAAATGATCGCCGCTAGCGTTGCGATCGAGCAGGTCCGCAAGCTGCAGGACGCCGGCATCAATGAATTCCATTTCTATACCCTGAACCGATCCGAACTAACCGTCGCAATCTGC
>CAMYMP010000607.1 GCA_947259435.1 uncultured Woeseiaceae bacterium | reverse complement strand
TTTTCGCACCACCGCCGTAGTAGGAATTTTCATCCTCCGGCACGTCGATTGAGAATCCGTCCACTTCGACGTCGGAATCCCAGAAAAACACGCCGGCGCGCCCGTACAGGGAGACCTGATCACTCAACGGTAATCCAAGGGTTCCGCCGAGTGTCCACCCGTCCGCGGTGATTGCGGTTCGCGAAAAAACCGGGCCAAGATCGATAGTCTCCGAAAAGTCACCAAAGTTGTGGTAGCCCGCTTCTATGCCGAAGTAGTCAGTGAATTGAAAGCCTCCGACGAAACGGTATGCGGTTGCGTCAGTGTCGATGTTGAAATTACTAAAATCGTCTTCCAGATGTGATGAACCGACGCTCGCGCCAACAAAAAGCCCGGTGTCGGCATTCGCCAGTGACGGCACGAGAACGGCAGCCAGAATCAATCCAGAAATAGTGTGAACATAACGTGACATAACAATCTCCTTACGAAGAAAAGAGGCAATGGCCTGTGTGTCACGTTATTAGGCTTGAGCGTAGCTGAAGCTAAGCTGAAGAAAATTGTCGCGCGAGTTTGTCGACAAGCTATTCCTGCGCAAATGCAACAATAGCCCTGGCGGCTTCATCGACGCGCGGTGCGAACGCTTCTATCAGGCTCGCCGGATCGTCGTGTTGCCTGCACATTTCCAGCGCGGCAGCGCCATCGTAGTCACAAACCGACAGCCGCAGGGCAAGTAATTCCGGCGGAGCTCCGAAAGCTGTGCCGGGTAAGCTCAATACACCGCAGTCGGCCAGCAGCGCTTCGGAAAGTGACTCGGAGGTAGTTATGCCGCGTTGCGCGAAACGCTCGCGCATCGATTCGAAATCCGGCCACAGGTAAAATGCGCCCTGCGGCTCGAGGCAACGGATGCCGCCTTCGGCGAGCCGAGCCGCAATGCTGCGCGCCACTGCGCCGTGAATGCGCGTGCAAAGATTCACATGCGCCTCAATGTCCGCCTCTCCAGCCACTGCAAGCAACGCCGCGCGCTGAACCGGCGCCGACACGCCCGACCACGTTTCACTTGCGATCGCGCTCACCGCGTCGAACAATCCGGCGTAGCCTTTCGGAATCAGTCCGAAGCCCACGCGCCAGCCGCCGAGCGACAGGTATTTCGAAAGACCGGTCGTTACGGCAGATCCGGCAGGGTGCATGCTGGCGATACTTTTGAGATTGCCGTCGAACGCGACGAGCGAGTAGATCTCGTCGCTGATAATAAAGATGCCTTCCCGATCGCAAACGTCGATCAATGCCGGGTAGTGCGCCGGCGGTATGCAAAGGCCTGTCGGGTTGTTCGGCGAGTTCAGTATCAGTTTGGTCGGGTTGCACCCGCGCGAGCGCGCGTCTCGTATCGCCGCCATTAGAGAATCGGGTTCGAGGTGGTAGCCAGCCGGCGTGAGCGAGGCCGGTACACTAACAACCTGGTCACCCAGCATCGCAGCCTGCGGCGCGTAGCTGACCCAGGACGGTACCGGCACGATAATGTCGCCGCCAATGGCCATCTGCAGCGCGAAAAGAATCAGCTTGCTGCCTGGCCCGACGACGACGTCAAACTGGCTGCTATCCACACCACTACGATCAGCGAAATAGCGCAATGCGGACTCGCGCAAATCGGCGAGCCCGGCAACGTGGTCGTACGCATTGTGCGCCGCACTGTCTGCAAGCGCCCGGGCGAGCGCAGGATGTACCGGAAACGGCGACTGACCAAAGCCCATCTGTAACACGCGAGTGCCGCTGGCCCGCGCAGCGACACCGGCCTGGTTTGCCTTCAGCGTCGGTGACAGCGGCAAATTGACGATCGAATTG
Source organism: uncultured Woeseiaceae bacterium (assembly GCA_947259435.1). Next base: position 318 of record CAMYMP010000607.1, on the reverse strand, counting down.
CGAATCGCATTCACACCATGCCCCTCATGTGACATCCTCATCGCATTACCTGTGCAGAATTCCGGGAGACGCCATGAGTACGCCGTTAATCGCTCGATTGTTGTTACTTCTGTGCCTGATTGCAACGATTGGGACAGCGGCAACGGATGATACTTCCGATTCACGGCCGAGGGCCCGGGATGTCGGCCTCGTGGTTGGCACGTTTCCGACGGGCCCTCTGAATGCAATCACCGACGTCGATGGTGTCCGCGTTGGTCACGCAACCGTGATTCGCGGCGATGACATTCGTTCGGGCGTAACGGCCATCATTCCCGCATC
>CAMYMP010000606.1 GCA_947259435.1 uncultured Woeseiaceae bacterium | reverse complement strand
ACCGAGCGATTGCTCGGCGTGGGCAGAGAGTTCACGACTGCCCATGGCCTGACACGATTCGGCCTGGCAGATCTTGACGATGTGCCTGCCGGGCGGCGCTGTGCGGAAATCGTGGTAGTAACTGACCACCCCGTGCACCTCTGCCCGTGACAGATTGAGCCCCTCGCTCAGTTGCCGAATCGCCTCTTCTGAAATCCAGCCGAAGCGCTCGATAAATGCGCGCAGAACCTGTAACAGCAGCTCGGGTCTGGCATCGAAGCTGGCGATGATCTTGGATGCGGCTTTGGCGTTGTAGGCCTCAGTTGTCATATTGAATCCGTTGTTCGCCAGAGTAGATGTTGAACGTGTCGCCACGCAGGAACCCGACCAGAGTCACATTGAATTCGTTTGCTAACTGCACGGCAAGACTGGACGGTGCGCTGACGGCTGCCAACAGTGGCATCCCGGCGACGAGCGTCTTCTGCATCAGCTCGAAGCTTGCGCGACCCGAAACCATCAGGCCGAGATCCGTCGCAGGCAAACGATCATCGAGTAGCAGCGAACCGATAACCTTGTCGACGGCATTGTGCCTGCCCACATCCTCCATCGTCACGAGGAGGTCGCCTCTGGCATCGAAAGCAGCGGCTGCGTGCAAGCCTCCGGTTTTGTCAAAGGTCGCCTGAGCCTTGCGAAGCTTTTCAGGAATGGCGATTAGCACGTCACTGGCGAAGGTCGCCTCGTTACCACTCATTTCTTGCACGCCAATAACGCGAAGGGCGTCGAGCGAGGTCTTGCCACACACGCCACAGCTTGACGTCGTATAGAAATGGCGCTGCAGCCGACCGAGGTCGACGCTGACATCGGGACCCAACTCGACGCGCACGATATTGTGATTACCGCTATCCGGTGCAGGCGGCCCGCAGGTCTCGATGGAGGCGATATCGTCCGTTCGCTGGATGATCGATTCGGTGTAAAGGAATCCCGCGGCAAGCTCACGGTCATTGCCCGGCGTGCGCATCGTGATCGAGACACTGCGCGAGGCTCTGCCGTCAGCCGTCGAGTAGCCCAGCCGGATCTCGAGCGGTTCCTCTACCGCTACGCGGTCGGCATGCGATCGCTGCAGACCGTTACTGATCCTGCTGATATCGACTGCGTGACTGCTTCCAGCCATGTTAATAGCGCCGCTAGCTGTCGGGTTCGTCAGTATATCTCCGCGCCGTTAGTGCCGCCCGGATTTCCGCAAGTTCGGCATCGTCTTCAAGGCGAACTTCACCCCGCCTGACGGTCACGCCGAGACGCCGGAGCAGGGGGCGGACATCGGGAAACCCCGGGTTGTCGGCATAGCGCCGGTAGAGATCCATGAACAGTGGATCCTGCAGAAAAGAGTCGAGTTTCGCGAAGAGTTTTGGCCCCGACCAGGTGCCCTGCGCCGGAAGACAACAACGCTGAAACTGATCGAGTACATCGTCCAGCGATTCCGCACCGTTTGATCGCCGCCGCAATTCGACGTCGGCCATGAGCGCGATGGCCGCGCCGCTCCAGTAGATCTTCATGCGGCTGTTGCGCTCGCGGCCACCTGCCGCCTGGTTTGGAGACAATCCTGGCGCCGAAGAGCGGCCGCGCTCAAAACCGTCGTGCAATTTCTGCCATGCATCGCGTGGCGCGTAGCGGCCGGCGCGTGCGAGCAACACGTTCTGGTAGTACTGCGCAAAGCCCTCCGACAGCCAGCGCTGTTCGCTGCGCAAAAACGGCAGCATCATGTGCGACAGTTCGTGTGTCGCTGTCCAGTCTGCGTAAAATGCGTTTGTCGGCCTGCCTGGATCAATGAGCAATTCGACGGTTTCGCCACCGTCACGAACAACGCGCCCGAAATAGACGGGCGAATCGCTGTGCCAGGGGCTGCTGCCCATCGGGAACACGACGACACGCGCAGCCGGATTTGGAAAGCGGCCGTAAGCCAGCGCGACGTTGTTAGCCGCTTCTCGAACCCAGTCGACGGTCGGTGCGAACCCCACCTCGTGAAATGTGCACGGCAGATCGACTCGAAGCTTTGCGCCCGCGACGTTCGACACTGACGATTCGAACTGCCCGAATATTGCCACCGCGCTGCCGCTTTGCGGCGACGCAGACAGCTTGTAGGCTGAATTGTCAGTCGGCAGTG
>CAMYMP010000605.1 GCA_947259435.1 uncultured Woeseiaceae bacterium | reverse complement strand
AGAAACCCACGAGGCGGCCGTACGGTCACTGCTCGAGCGCGCCCTGGCCTACCCCTGCGGCTGCTCGCGACGCGACCTCGCGGACGCTCCGAGAGGCTCCCTTGGCACGATTTACCCGGGACCATGTCGGAATGGCTGCGACGCTGAGGAGACCGCCATCCGGTTGCGCACAACGGACACCCCGATCTCGTTCGTAGATGGCCTGCAAGGTCTGCAATCTCAAGACCTCGAACGGGAGTCCGGTGACTTCGTCATCCGCAGGCGCGACGGCTTGATCGCATACCATCTGGCCGTTGTCGTAGACGATGCCATCGAGGGCATCACTGAGGTTGTTCGCGGTATTGACCTGATGGACTCGACACCCCGCCAGATATGGCTGCAGCAATTGCTGGGCTACCGCACACCGGGCTACGTGCATATACCCGTCATCACGCATCAGAACGGCGACAAGCTCAGTAAACTGACCGGCGCGGCCGGGATACCGACGAACGGCAGAGCGCGCATACTGGTCGCAGCGCTCATCGCCCTGCAGCAGGAGCCCCCGGAAGACCTGCGGCGCGCCGGGCAATCCGAGGTTTGGCAGTGGGCCATCGAAAACTGGCGCCTTGAGGCCATGCAGGGCCAAACGGCCGTGAGCACCGACTCCGAAGCATTAGCGGGCGTCAAAAAAGGACTTTGGTAAGCCGTGCGTCTTGACAGCAACCCCTCGTATGCCCTAGCTTCACCCCTGCAACGGGGATACGCTCCCCCGCCCCCTGTTGCAAATGCCTGAAGGTGAAATCACTGTACGGCGGGCCCCCCGCGAAAGCGGGGGGCCATTTTTTTTGCCCTATTTTCCTCGTTTATGACAGCCCTGGCGTAGTTGCGGCGATGAGCCCAGAAAACACCGATACCCGCATCATTCCCAGTCCCTTCGAGCCGGCACGCTGGCTTCGTAACCGCCATGCTCAGACGATCTTTCCGGGCTTGCCGTGGGCCTGGCGTGGCAGGCCGGCGCTGCGCCGCGAAAGCCTCGAACTGCCGGACGGAGACATTACGGCCGTCGATTGGCTTACCGAGACGGACTCCTTGCCGGACTCGGCGCCGCTCCTCGTCATTCTGCACGGACTTGAAGGATCGGCCGAGTCGTCCTACGCACGCATGCTCATGGAAGTCGCTCGAGACCGCAGCTGGCGTTCCTGTGTCCTGCACTTTCGGGACTGCGGCGACTACCGCAACCGTTTGCCGCGTCGCTACCACGCCGGCGAGACAAATGATCTGCGCTTCTTCCTGAATCGACTGCAGGCCAAACGGGACGGCTCGCAAAACGCCGGCCCGCTGCTCGCGGTGGGCTATTCGCTGGGGGGCAACGTGCTACTGAAGTACCTGGGTGAATCCGGTAGCGACACACCGTTGAGCGCGGCGACCGCGGTTTCCGTGCCACTCGACCTGCACGAATGTGCAGATGCATTAAATATTGGTTTTTCAAGAGTTTATCGGCGACTTCTCCTAAAAAACATGAAGAGTGCCGTCACGCGAAAATTTGACCGCCACACGGCCGCCTTCGACTGGGACCGGGCGATGAACGCGCGCACGTTTGCAGAGTTTGACGACGCCGTGACGGCGCCTCTGCATGGCTTCGCCGGCCGGCAGGATTACTACGATCGCTGCAGCTCGGTGCATTATCTGAAAGGCATTCAGAAACCGACGCTCATCGTTAACTCGATCGACGATCCGTTCATGACGCAGCAAGTGATTCCAACGTCCGACCGGCTATCCGAGCACGTGACGCTCGAAGTCGCCGAATCCGGCGGCCACGTAGGCTTTATCAATGGCGGCATGCCCTGGCGGCCGACGTTTTACTTGCCGGGCCGTATCCTGGAATTCCTCGAACCGCACGGGGCAAGACCGGGATTGTAGGAGCGGCCCCTGGCCGCGAAGGTCGCTACATCAAGCCGCGTCGACTTCCTTCATCGAAAGTCGGACACGACCCTGTCGGTCGACTTCAAGGACCTTGACCTGCACGACATCGCCTTCGGTCAGCTTGTCGCTGACTTTCTCGACCCGTTCGTTCGAGATCTGCGATATATGCACAAGACCATCCTTACCCGGGAGAATGGTTACGAACGCGCCGAAGTCCATCAGTCGGGCCACTTTGCCC
>CAMYMP010000604.1 GCA_947259435.1 uncultured Woeseiaceae bacterium | reverse complement strand
TGCCAGGAAGGGGCTTAATTTTTCCTACAGCGGATCGCCGTTCCGCGCGCGAAAGAACCTCACGCCATGGTACGACTTCAAGAATCCGAAATGGGCCGGTACGCGCATCGTGTTCGGACACTGGTCGGTACTCGGCTTGATTGTATTGCCCGACTTGATCAGTCTCGATACGGGCTGTGTCTGGGGCCGTCAACTCACGGCGGTGCGGATAGACAAGCGCATCCCAAGAGTATTTCAGGTCAAGGGTCAGTCATGACGGAGAGCTCATGATGCGCAGCACCCACGTCAACATTCTCGGCGCAGGGCAGTGCGGTAGCTTGCTCGCGGCGATGCTCGCACGCAAGGGGATGACCGTCAGCCTCTTTGAACGCAATGTCGACCCACGCGGAGAGTTTGCGGCGGCCGGTCGCTCGATCAACCTGGCACTTTCGTCGCGCGGTATCAACGGGCTGACGAAAGCCGGCCTGCTTGCACATGTCGAAGGCTTACTGGTGCCGATGCGCGGCCGCCTGGTGCATGAGACGGACGGATCGACGGAGTTTCTGCCCTACGGGCAGCGCGACGACGAGCAAATCTATTCGGCCTCACGCGGCGAGTTGAACAAACTGCTGCTGGATGCGGCCGATGAGCTCGACAATGTGGAAATTCATTTTGGACATGCATTGACCGGCTATGACCGTGCCGCACAGCACGCGCACGTACTCGACATCGAAGCGGACAACGACTACGAAATCGAAGCGAGTCCGATCATTGCCGCCGACGGCGCGGGCTCGGTCATGCGTAATGCGCTGCATGAGTCCGGCATCGTCGGTGCGAATGAGATCCTGCTAGCGCACGGCTATAAGGAACTGGTCATTTCGTCGGGGCCCGACGGCGCTTTTCAACTGGAACCGCATGCGCTGCACATCTGGCCACGCGGCGAGTTCATGCTCATTGCCCTGCCAAACCCGGGTGGCGACTTTACGCTGACCCTGTTTATGCCGAATGAGGGCAAGGTTAGCTTCGCCTCGCTCACGACAGAGCAGGTCGCGACGGAGTTTATGGACGAGTACTTTGCCGACGTCGCGCCGCTCATCACGGAGCCTGCGCGCTCGATCGTGGAGAACCCGCTGGGTCTGCTCGGCACCGTCCGCTGCGACCACTGGCATGATCGTGGAAACGTGCTCCTGATCGGAGACGCCGCTCACGCGATTGTGCCGTTCCACGGCCAGGGCATGAACCTCGCGTTCGAGGATTGCGTGGTGCTCGATCGAATCCTCGACCGCAGCGACGCGGGCTGGGATGAGGTCTTCAGGCAGTACGAGGATGAACAACACAAGAATGCCAACGCGATCGCGGACATGGCACTCGAGAACTACGTGGAGATGCGGGATACGGTCCGTGATCCCAAGTTTGCGCTGCGCAAGGAGCTGTCGTTCGAGCTCGAACGGCGTTTGCCCGACCGCTTCATTCCGCGCTACTCAATGGTCATGTTCCATGCGGAAATTCCCTACTCGGTTGCTCAGCAGCGTGGCGCGGTGCAAGAGACATTGCTCGAGGAATTCACACGCGACGCAGAGAAACTCGCTCAGGTTGACGTCGATGCCGCCGCGGCTGCCGCCACCCGGCAACTCGAACCGATTGCGTCAATCTAGTTTTCGCCGGCGCGGTACTTTTACGTATAGGTAGCCCGGGGCACGAGGTCCTATGCTTATGATTGATCCCGGATAGTCATGTCGATCCGGAGGTGCAGTCATGACGGCAAAGAGCTGGGCAGAACCCTACAAAATCAAGATGGTCGAGCTGATCAAGATGACCAGTCGGGAAGACCGTCTCACAGCCATCCGAGAGGCTGGCTACAACACCTTTTTGCTGCGTTCGGAAGACGTCTATATCGATCTCTTGACGGATTCCGGGACGGGCGCCATGAGCGACCGGCAGTGGTCGGGACTCATGATGGGCGACGAGGCTTATGCCGGCAGCCGCAATTTCTATCGGCTGCGGGACACGGTGCAGGATTACTACAGCTACAAGTACACGGTCCCGTGCCACCAGGGCCGCGGTGCTGAGAACATCCTGAGCCAGCTTCTGATCTCCGACGGCGACTATGTGCCGGGCAACATGTATTTCACGACGACACGCCTGCACCAGGAACTCGCGGG
>CAMYMP010000603.1 GCA_947259435.1 uncultured Woeseiaceae bacterium | reverse complement strand
CGGGTGCTCCTGCAGGAGCAATGCGGCGACACCGGCGACGTGCGGTGTCGACATCGACGTGCCGCTCAGGAAAGCGTAGTTCTCGCCCGATGCGGCGTTTGCAGCGTCCGGCGTGAAGCCTGCCAATATGTTGATGCCTGGTGCCGTAACGTCCGGCTTGAGGATGTCGGCGACAGGAGCCGGACCACGAGCGGAGAACGAGGCCATGACGTTGCCGGTATCGTCGGTGGTCAGCAGGAAGCCCTTGTCGAGAACGACCGTAACGTCGTTGCCGGCGTCAAGCTCGGCGAGAATCAGGTTGGCGTCGGCCTGGCCAATCATCAGCGCCGGGATGTCAGACAGGCCTTCAGTGCCGTTCATGACAATAGGATCGCCCGCGATGTTGTAAACCACCGCAGCGATCGCGCCGGCGTCGGCGGCGTTCTTGACCATGTCTTCGAAAAGGCAGCCTGTGCGCTGAATGAGCGCAATATTGCCGCTGATGTCATCGCTGTTTACGAGGGCCTGGCAAGCATCCGATGGCGTGCCGCTTGATCCGTCGGGCAGTGAATCGTCATCGTCGTCGACGAGGACAAGGCCACCTTCGATCGGGTCACTGTCCTGCAGCGGCGGCGTAAAGTTGGCTTCTCTTGTTGCGTACTTACCCGCAAGCGCGGGCGGCGCCGTTATTTGCAGCGCTTCAACCGAGGATTGTCCTTCACGACTCGAGGCGGCGGCTGTGATGACCCACGGCCCGCCGGCTGGTGAGCCGATCGTTCCAAGGTTCGGTCCGTCGTTGCCCGCGGCCACCACGGACAGCACGCCGGCTTTTGCCGCGGCCATGAGCGCTACGTCGTCGGGCGCAGTAAGCCTTCGTAAAGAACTGCCGATGGAGTAGCTGATGATGTCGACTCCATCGGCGACCGCTGCATCGATCGCATTGACAAGATCCGACGTGTTGCAGCTCGCACGCGTTGCGCCGGGACGCAGCCAACAGGCTTTATACGCGGCGACACGCGCCTTCGGTGCAATGCCTTCCAGGTCACCGATCAATGTGCCGAAAATCGATGCGCTGCTGCGGTTGCCGACCGCAATTGTTGCGGTGTGTGTGCCGTGTCCATCCACATCGCGTGCAGAGCGAATTTCACCGTCATCGATGGGACCGGATTCGAGTGCACCATCGACAAACCAGCGCGCACCGACAAGCTTGTTGTTGCAGTCTGTATCGGCGAACTGTTCGCCAGACTCGCACGCTCCGTTCCAGTTCTCCGGCGCTTCAAAAACCAGCGTGTCGGGGAGCTTTCTGAAGCGCCGGCAAAGCCACTGCCCGAGCAACGTGGTTTCCGCCCAGCTGCCACGGCATAGCTTTGGGCGATCTGCCTCGCGGGTATCGCGAAGTGCCGGGTGCTCGGGCGCGACGCCGCTGTCGATCACGCCAATGATGATGCCTTCGCCGTCGAGCCTCTGCGTGCTTCTCAAGCCGACGTCATTGTCAAAGAGGCCCAGGAACGTCGGGCTGTAACGCAATGCCATGGGGCGGATCTCGTCCTCCCACACATTGAGCACCTCGGGCATGTTCTCGAGTTTCTGTGCCTGTGCCACGCTCATGCTGGCCGCGAATCCATTGAGGCCAAATTGGTAGCTGTAGATTTTCTGGGCACCGGGACCGGCTTTGCTGAGTACCCGGTCTTGCTCGTTTGCCAATTCCTTCGCGTAGGCTTCAACAGCGGCGCTGGTCTTGTCGAGACGAGATTTCGGTTTCATGGTCGCGGTGGGCGCGACTGCCTTGACCTGGCTGGCATGGTGTTCTGCGATCGATGGCGCTTGCAGCTGCACAATGTAAACCTGGACTGCTGCCGGGTCTTCGCTGCCAGCAAGACGCACCGGTATCGCGCCTGCGTCGCGCAGCGATGACTCAGTCTGCGCCATGGGTGCTGCAGAGAGCAGCAGCAGGCCGCAAGTCAGCAATAAGCGAAAGCGTGTCATCGGCCGGCCGCCAATTAATCGTCGCGGTAGCCGCTCAGTTCGTCGGCGGAGAACGTGACGCCCAGGCCCAGAGCAATGCGATTGACGAAATTGAAATACGAGACGATCAGCGTGAGGTCGAGAATATCTCTGTCCGATAGGCCCTCGGCGCGAAGTTCATCCAGATCACTGTCGGTCATCGCT
>CAMYMP010000602.1 GCA_947259435.1 uncultured Woeseiaceae bacterium | reverse complement strand
AAATTATATCGACTGGATGCCGTTCTTTAATGCCTGGGAGTTTCACGGCAAGTTTCCCGGAATTCTGAGCGACGCCAAAGTTGGCGAGGCTGCAACAAGCCTTTTTGCTGACGCAACCGCAATGCTTGACCGAATAGTCAGCGAGCGATGGCTGCAGGCGAAAGCCGTTGTGGGCATTTTCCCTGCGCATTCTGACGACTACGATGACCTGCTGGTATACCGTGACGAGTCGCGCACCAGTGCGACGATGCGCCTGTGTCATCTGCGCCAACAGCGGCTCAAGCCCGAGGGTCAGGCGCAGAATTGCCTTGCCGATTTTGTGGCGCCGGCCGCATCGGGTCTCGCAGACTTCGTCGGAGCTTTTGCTGTGACGGCCGGTATCGGTATCGACGAACATGTCGAGCGTTTCGAGAGAGATCACGATGACTACAGCGCAATTATCCTCAAAGCGCTTGCCGATCGTCTCGCCGAAGCAGCGGCCGAGTACCTGCACGAACGCGTGCGCCGCGACTTGTGGGCTTACGCCGATGACGAGCAGCTATCGAACGACGAACTGATTGCCGAAAAGTACAGCGGCATTCGTCCTGCGCCCGGCTATCCCGCCTGTCCGGATCACACCGAGAAAGCGACGCTTTGGGAACTGCTCGACGTCGAGGCCAGCATCGGATTGCGGCTGACCTAATCGTTCGCAATGTATCCGACCGCGGCCGTAAGCGGCTTCTATTTTTCGCATCCGGATGCGCGCTATTTCTCGGTCGGCAAGATCGATCGGGACCAGGTCGAATCCTATGCCCAAAGAAAAGGCCTGACGATGTCAGAGGCCGAAAAGTGGCTGGCGCCGAATCTCGGCTATGCACCGCGTGCGGCGAACGCAGCCTGAGATCGCCACGGCGAAACCGATTTACAGCGCCTAGTCAGCAAGAAGGCCGGAATTGCAGCCGGATTAGCCTATTATTGAGGTCCCGCAACGGAGCGCCCCCATCGATGTTGGCGACTGCGACACTCTTGCTTGGTTTTGTCCTGCTGATCGGAGGCGGCGCCTTGCTCGTGCGCGGCGCATCGGAAATCGCAACCCACCTGGGCATATCACCGATGATCATCGGTCTGACCATTGTGGGCTTCGGTACCAGCGCTCCCGAGCTGGTCGTCAACACTTTGAGTGCGGGCCAAGGTGCTACCGGCCTCGCGTTCGGCAATGTAGTCGGTTCAAATATCAGCAACCTGGCTTTGGTGCTCGGAGCGGCGGCTCTCGCGATGCCAATTACGATTCAGGGTCAGCTCGTCAAACGCGAAGTGCCGCTTCTGTTGCTCGGTACGGCAGTAATGACCGCGATGGCGGCCGACAGTCTGTTCGAAGGCGGATCCGGGATTATCAACCGCTCGGAGGCCGTGGTCCTGCTGCTACTTTTTTGTATTTTTATCTACACGAATATCCTCGAAATTTACAAGCCGAGTACGACGGACCAGTTCTTCCTGGATATCGATGACAGTCCGCTGGTGGTAGCGCCGGCGCCCAGCCGTGCCCGCTGGGTGTTCGTCATAGCAGGGTGTGCTCTACTGTTCATCGGCGGTGACCTGGCTGTCGACGGTGCGGTCGATCTCGCATCCAATTTCGATGTGCCTCCGGTCGTAGTAGGCCTTTTCGTCGTAGCGGTTGGCACGAGCATGCCGGAGCTCGTGACCTCGATAATTGCTGCATTGCGGCATGAGTCCGATCTTGCACTTGGCAACGTTGTGGGATCGAATCTGTTCAACACGCTGGTTGTGATGCCGATCACCGCATTGGTTGGGCCGGTTAAGGTACCTGCCGGCGGCATCACGGATCTGATGCTGTCATTGTGCCTGGCAGTTGCGCTGATTCCGATTTTCTTTTACGGGGAAGCACGGCTGGGCCGACGCGCTGGCGGCTTTCTGCTCCTCGTTTACGCGGGCTACGCGGTTGCGCGCATATCCACGGCTGGAAATTAGGCCGAACGACGACACCGCTTTTTCAAATTCACGTTTGCTACTGAGAGGAATTTCATCGCATGACATCTACGTCAATGAGCGTTGCGGCAATTGTCGCATTATTGCTGGCGAACGCGTTTTTCGTTGCGGCTGAATTCGCGCTGGTCAAAGCAAAACCTTTCCGGCTGAGCGCCGAGGCGGACG
>CAMYMP010000601.1 GCA_947259435.1 uncultured Woeseiaceae bacterium | reverse complement strand
GCGCAGGCGAGAAGACTCGCTGACAACGACGTCGTGCAACTGGCCGGCGTGAAAATGGGTTTCTTCGCCTCGTAATCCCAGGTATCAACTAGTCAACGATCTCCAACGTTTCGCGGTGCATGACGCCGCACACGAGTTCGTAAGGAATCGCGTCGGCCCACGGCGCCACCTCCTCGACCGGCAACCCGTCACCCCAGAGCGTCGCAATATCACCAACCTCGTCCTGCGTGTCGTCGCCAAGATCTACGGCGATCATATCCATTGAGACGTTGCCGATCAGCGGCACGCGACGACCGTTGATGATGACCGGCGTGCCCGACCTGAAGTGCCGTGTATAGCCATCACCGTAGCCGGCAGAGATTATTCCTATCGTAGTATCGGCCTGGCTCTGATACTTACCCTGGTAGCCGACACGCGCGCCTTCGCGCAGCGGCTTGATCGAGATGAGCCGGGCCTCGAACTGCATGACCGGTGACAATCCGAGTTCTACTCCATAACGCCCGGCGAATGGTGAAATACCAAACAGCGCCAAACCAGGTCGGATCCAATGACCTCCTTCGAAGCCAAGAAGTCCCTGCGCATCCGCAATCTGCGGCCACCCGAGAGTGGCGGGCGTATTCGCAATGCTCACCGCGCCCTCGAACCCTTCGACAATGTCCCGAAATCGACCGAATTGATCCTCGGTCATCGTATTGTCGAGTTCGTCCGCGCTCGCAAGGTGCGACATCAGACGCAGTTCACCAACGGCGTCGCAAGCTTGCAGGCGCTCGATCAGGACATCTGCGCTTTCTGTCGAAAATCCGAGTCGGTTCATGCCTGTGTCAAATTTCAGCCAGACCGTGTTCCCGCCTGACTTCGCCGCTTCAAGGAGTTCGATCTGTTCTTTGCAATGCACGACGATCTCGAAGCCACGCAAGGTAGCCTCGGTGAGTTCGTTCGCCGTCAATACACCGGATAGCAGGACAATTGGCTTATCGACCCCGGACTCGTGCAGCAGTATGGCCTCGGGTAGGCGGGCGACAGCGAAGGAGTCTGCATCGTCCAGAGTCTTGGCCACCTCTACCATGCCGTGGCCATAGGCATTGGCTTTGATGACCGCCATGACCATTGCCGCCGGTGCGGCGCTGCGAATTACCTGAAGGTTTTGTTTGAGCGCGCCGAGCCGGATCAACGCCCGCGCCCCAAACGTCACGGATACGCCTCATCCGCGTAGGAATCAGGCACCCAGTTCTCGAACTTCGTATACCGCCCGACGAACGTGAGCGGGAAGTCGCCGATTGGGCCATTGCGTTGCTTCGCGATCGCGATGTCGGCTATTCCTTTACGCGGCGTATCCTGATTGTATACCTCTTCGCGGTAGATAAAGAGAATCAGGTCGGCGTCCTGCTCGATGGCGCCGGATTCGCGCAGGTCGGACATGACAGGTCGCTTGTCGGTTCGTTGTTCGACACTTCGATTGAGCTGCGACAATGCGATAACGGGCAGAGAGAGTTCCTTGGCAAGCGCTTTGAGAGACCGCGAAATCTCCGATATCTCGGTGGCACGGTTCTCTTTGCTACCCGGCACCGCCATCAGCTGCAAGTAGTCGATCACTATCAGGCCCAGTCCGCTCTCTCGCTGCAGACGGCGGGCACGCGCACGAATCTCAGTGGGTGACAGCCCTGCAGTATCGTCGATGAAGATCGGTGCCTCGGACATCAGCTGCACTGCCGTGTTAATCCGGGACCAGTCTTCATCAGGAAAACGGCCGGTCCGCAGGTGCGTCTGGTCGACGCGACCAAGCGACGAGATCATGCGAAATGCAAGTTGTTGCGACGGCATTTCCATCGAAAATATTGCGGTCGGTACTTGTGAGCCGATTGCTGCATTTTCTGCAATGTTCAGAGCCAGCGTTGTCTTACCCATCGACGGGCGGCCCGCGATGACGATTAGCTCACCGGGTTGCAGGCCTGCGGTCAACTTGTCGAATTCGTTGTAACCGGTCGGAATGCCTGTGATGTCACCTTCCGATTGATGCAGCACGTCGATGCGATCGACAGCCTCGGGAAGAATATTTTTCAGTGGCCTTAATCCGGCGCGGCCGCGCGCGCCCGACTCCGCTATTTCGAATACGAGACGCTCGGCCTCGTCGACTATTTCGCCTGCAGTTCTACCGTC
>CAMYMP010000600.1 GCA_947259435.1 uncultured Woeseiaceae bacterium | reverse complement strand
GGCGAGACGATCCGCGTCGACGGCGCGATCCGGATGCAGCCGAAGTAACGCAGACGTAAAGGCCTGCGCTGGCGCCGCGCCGACGATGGCTTGGAAAAAATCAGAAGACTTACGCGATATCAATCGGTTGCGCAAAGTGGAGCAACACCCCGACCGGGTCCCATACAAACGTGACCAGAGCGCCATAAGATTGCTCACTTGGCTCTCTAACCCGCGCTGCCCCAAAGTTTCCTTTCTCTAGCACCTCTGCAACGTGCCGGTACCAAGCTTCCGCATCTTCAACGGTGATGTGAAGCATCGAGTTTTCGCACCACTTCTTTTGATAGTACTTTTGCAGGTAGAAGCGACAGTTGCCAAGCTCGAATTCTGCTAAATCTCCGGCGTCGAAATTTAGCTTAAAACCAATCGCCTCATAGAAGTCGCGCGACTTGTCGAAGTTCTTCGAACCAACGAATGTCTTGATGTCAGATGCGGTCAAATTGGACATTTTCCGTCCTCTAGCAGCACGACGCTCCACCTTGAATCGGTGGACATCGGGTATCGCCATACGAGCAGAATACGCAGCAGTCTCCCGTCATTGGCCTCAACACTACCCCACATTGCTCGCACTCGTAAAAGAACTGACAAGCGTTAGTCGGCATCAGCTGCCTTTTGCCATGCCCACATTCGGGACAGAGTATTGTTGAGTGAAGTTCCATCGAATCAACCATAAAATCCAAGCAGATAGCAAATGACTCCTTCACGCCCTGAGTCATTCAGTCAAGCAGCTTCTGCTGTTTTAAGCAGGGGCGATCCGCGTTCTTGTAAAGCTCTAAGATACCGGGTTTCATCGTACGGTGTCTTGGTTTTCCAGCATCGATAGAGGATGCGTATCCACTTGAAGGCGAGCGCTCTGACCGCTGCCTGGTGCGAGCACCCTCTGCTGCGCTGCTGATGATAATAGAGGCCTGCCCAGTAGGATTTGTTGACGGTCTGGGCGGACCACTCGACGAAGGTCTGTCGTAAAAACGTCGGGCATTGCCAACGCCAGTGGATCCAGGTCGACTGGCCACTGCGCTGTGTGACGGGGGCGACACCGCCGTATTTCTGCAGTTCGGCAGCGCTCTTGAAGCGCTCACGTTGCTCACCGAAGGCGACCATCAGCCGCGGAGTAAACACTGGCCCGGCGCCCGGCAGCGGCTCGAAGAGCGCGTAGTCGGGATGCTGCGGTGCGAGTGATGCGATCTCGGCGTCGTACTGCTTGACGCACTCGAGCGTCACCTCGAGCTGGGCCACCAAGGTTAGTGCGCGTAAGCGGTGCGGCATGATCACCGCATCATCTGTTGTCAGCGGCATGGCCGACTTGATGGCCTTGATGCGCCGTTCGAGCAACGGTTTGCGGTTCATGTTGTGCTCGCGGAAGAACCGCTCGAGTGTGGCCCCGCGAGCCCGCCTGGCCTGAGCAAGTGATGGCCAGCGCCGGATGAAGTCACAGAACAGCACCGTATCGATGTGGTCGAACCACTCAAGTGCCTGAGGATAGTACTGTTTCAGCGCATTGCGCAGCCGGTTGGTGATGCGCACCCGGTCGTTCATCAGTTGCCGTCGCTGCTCGACCAGCGTCATCAACGTACGCATCTCGACGCTCTGCGGCTGCAACGGCTTGAAGTGCTCGGCGTGTGACAACAACAGCTTCAGGGCAAACTCGGCGTCCGTTGGGTCGTCCTTGGCGCCACTGAGTGCGAACGTCCTGCGGTAGCTTGCCAGACCCGCCGGCTCGACTGGGAAGATGACAAAGAAGTCATACTTCTGCAGCACCGTGATGATCGGCCCCTTCGAGAGCTCCACTGCCACCGCGATCGGGCCGCCGAAGCGGCGATGCAGTGATCTTGCCCACTCATCCAGATCCTCTGCGCGGTGCCGAACCTGGCTGGCACGTCGTTTACCCGTGACCGTGTCCTGAACACAAACATCATGTTTCTTGTCGGCCCAGTCGATACCAATGACTGCTGTGTACTGCGAGAGCTCCGCCTGCATAACTCGTCTCCAAAGTGGTAAGTTAGGCACTCGGGACATGCATGCCAGAGCTCTGCGAAGGAAGGCAATATAGGTGAGCCGGTTACACGGCGATCCCTGAGTATTCGTTGTCGAGCTCAAGCGCACCTGTAGGCTCGAAGCCAAAGCGGTGAACATCGCGTGTTTGGGTCAGAATATTCGTAACCTACAGGTGCATGTCCCCCTCACCGACAGATACCTGCCGGCTGTCTCTTAGTATCACTGAGGGAGAGACGGACTATCTATATCGGGTCAGTAGCAGAACTTCTGCTCGATTCTACCGGAAGGACCGCTTCCGACGGTAAAGCGGCCGTCCGTTTCTGACTCTGGCCCACCCAACTTCTGAACGTCTGCATTCATCAATAGCGGCCGTCGACAGGCGCCGCAGACCTCACTAATCTGATCGGCCGCTTTCCGCCGCATGCAGTCGCTGGTTCATCGGCGATCC
The DNA here is from genome assembly GCA_947259435.1 of uncultured Woeseiaceae bacterium. Next base: position 885 of record CAMYMP010000600.1, on the reverse strand, counting down.
TGGTTCAGCTAAGGTTGGTAGCTTGCCATATCGTCCATGCGCCGATCAGTAGAAATCCAACACCTGCGCTGTACGAAAGATATTTTGGACTGACATGTTGAGAGATAATGCCGCCGGCCACGACGCCTAAGGCGGATGCAAGGATCAGGGCCGCCGAGGCACCGACAAAGACCGCGATCAAGTTATCGGGTGATTTTGACGCAAAGAGCAGCGTAGCAAGCTGCGTCTTGTCGCCAAGTTCAGCGAGAAATACGATTCCGAAGACCGTTGCCAGTATCTTTAAGTCCACTTTTGTATCCCAGGGTAGTGATTAAACGGTCTGTCGGCGCAATCAACAGTAATTGGATTGCTGTAAGAGCCGCCGTGATTTTCGAGCTAATCGAAACAGGATTAGTCAGGCATTTGAGCCGAATCTGTAAATACCCAATCTCGATGTTTTACGGGCGTGTGGCAGGAGATACACACCTGCATACCCCCGACGAAAGGTTCCTGTTCCAAACCGATCCATCGAGCCCAACCCCAGCCACCGGATTCAGCATACTCTGCGGAATCCTTGAACATAAATTCTGCATGAACGAACTGGCCGGGGACCCCGGGTCCGAGCGGCACCGCGAGGCTGTCGACCTCCCGCACCATGCCCGCGGCCTCGGCTGGGCTGCACGTCGTCGTCATGGGCGACAGTCTGGCCCGATGCGGCCAGCCGATGCAGGGTCGGAGGTCCCCGCGCGACAAGCGTGGGCACTCAGGCGGTGACGATTGCCTCGAGTCGCTCCAGGGTGCCTTCCATGTTGGCGGGATGCTTCTTCGGGTAGCCGGCCAGTTCGATGGCCTTCGGGACCCGAGCGGTCGACCAGTCGAAGGTGTGGGTCACCTCGGTGCCACCGT
>CAMYMP010000599.1 GCA_947259435.1 uncultured Woeseiaceae bacterium | reverse complement strand
TTCGCCAGACTGCGCCAGCATTCTCTGATTGAACATTGAGCCCGGCTGCACGAGAACCATCGCGCGAAGCAGCGGTTCGGGAACAACCATGTCGCCAACCAGTTTGACGTCGGAGATCGTATATTGGTCGCCTTCATGCAGACCTATCGTTACGAAAATGTCTTTCTTATTTGGCGATATCGCAACCTGTGTCGACTCAACGCGAAAATCGGCATAGCCGCGATCCATGTAAAATGAGCGAAGCTTCTCGAGGTCGCCCTCAAGTGCTTCCTTGGAGTATCGATCATCCTGTCGAATCCATGACAGCCAGTTCGCTGTATCGAGTTCGAAGTCGGCGCGTATATCACTTTCTTCGAACGCGGCGTTGCCAACCAGGTTGACCTGCCGGATTTTCGCACGATCACCTTCTTTGACATCGATCCGAACACGAACCGTGTTGTTGGCACTTTCAGCGACTGACGTATCCACCGTAACACCGTACTTGCCGCGGTCGTAGTACTGTTCACGCAGGAAACCAGACACTTCATCGAGCACCGACTGGTCAAAAGTCTTGCCTTTCGCAAGACCCACGCTACGTAATGACTCCGTCAGATCTTCGGTTTTGATGTCCTTGTTGCCTTCAATCTCAAAACTTTCGATCGACGGCCGCTCGTGGACCGCAACAATCAGCGTGTCGCCGTCACGGCGCATTTCGATGTCGTCAAACAGGCCCTGACCATAGAGTGCGCGTATCGCCTCCTGAATCCGGATTTGATCGACGTTATCGCCAATGTTGATGGGCAGATAGTTGAACACCGTACCCTCGGAAATGCGCTGCAATCCTTCGACACGCATATCGCGCACGACGAAATCGACCTGCGCCAGCGCCGTCAGCGGCAATAGCAGGCAAAACACGACCATTTTCTGGCGATAGTTCATTTTGTATCCGCTTATCCTCGTCTGCTGAACACAGGGCTAGCCGATTATTCTCGCAATGTCGTTATAAAACGCAAAGCTCATTAATAGTATCAATGCGAGTATGCCGAACTGCTGACCCAAAATTTGTGAGCGCTCTGACATCGGGCTGCCCTTTGCCAACTCGATCGTCTGATAGACAATCTGACCACCGTCGAGCACCGGCACAGGCAGCAGGTTCAGCACCCCGAGACTGATGCTGACGAGCGCGAGGAATGCCAGGAACTCATTCAGACCACGCTGCGCGGAATCACCGGCGAACTGCGCAATATTGATCGGGCCACTGATGTTTTTTATGGACACGTCCCCCGTCACCATGCGGCCGAGCATGCGCAACGTGAAAAGAGTCGACGTCCAGGTTCGTTGCGCAGCCTGAGAGATCGATTCGATCGGTCCGAACTTGCGAATGTAGAAGTACGCGCCGATGTCGGTTGAGCCCCTTACGCCAAGGAGACCGCGCACTTCCCCGTCTACCTCCTGCTCACCGATCACGACATCGACGACAAAGTTCCGCCCGTTGCGTGCGTAATCAACCGCAACCTGTTCGCCAGCCCTGACCGAAACGACATCGACGAGATCCCCGTAATTCCTGACAGGCTGGCCGTCCACGGCCGTGATTCGGTCACCGACGGCGAGACCGGCACCAGCCGCCGCTCCGTCTTCGACTAATTCGCCAATAACGGCCGGCGGCTGCCATGGCGCGAATCCAAGTCCTTCGAAAAGTATGTTCGGCTCGGTGAGCCGCGCGGCATCCTCGCCGACATCGATCGTTGCCTGACGTTGCTTGCCTGAATCAGTTTCGAGCGTCAACGGCACGCGGCCATCCGAGACCAGCCGATCGAAAATATTGACAAGCGTCGACTCCCAGTCAGCGGTTGCGACATCACCGACGGCGACGATCTTGTCGCCGAATTCGAGGCCGGCCTGGGCGGCATAGGAATCGGGTGCGACATCCCCGACGGCCGGCTGCAGCGTTGGAATGCCATTCAGAAACAGGACCCAGTATGCACAGACGGCGAACAGGAAGTTGAACATCGGGCCCGCGAGCAGCACCGCAATGCGGGCCGGAATCGGCCGCTGGTTGAACGCACGGCCCTCGTCTTCCGGGTCGATCGGTCCTTCTCGGCCATCGAGAAATCGTACGTACCCACCCAGTGGAATCGCAGATACGCAGTACTCGGTGCGATCCTTTCCACGCACCCAGGTGATCA
>CAMYMP010000598.1 GCA_947259435.1 uncultured Woeseiaceae bacterium | reverse complement strand
TCGCGGGCGACCGTGGCAAGCGTGGAATTGGCCGCCTGTCTGGGATGCCTGAGCACCCATCGCGCGACCAGCTGCTCGGCGCGGCTCAGATCGCTCAGACGTTTCTCGATCAAGTCCAACATGTAGTAAAATTACAGAAAAAACCGGAGTAATTCTACAAGAAAGTCCACATTTACGATGAAATAGTAGTAAAATTTCAGAAATTTCAGGAAGCAATTTATGGCCAAACTGCTCCCGGTCGATGTTTTCGATCTCATAATTTTCGGCGGTACCGGCGATCTCGCAATGCGCAAGCTGTTGCCGGCGCTGTATCATCGCGATCGCGACGGGCAGTTCACGGGCGACAGCCGCATCATCGCGGTGGGTCGTGGCGCGCTGTCCAAAAAAGCCTATCTCGCCGAGGTCGAAGAGGCCCTGCAAAAGAACCTCGCAAGCGACGATTTTGACGTTGATATCTGGCGCTCGTTCAGCGAGCGCATCAAGTACGTCAAGGCTGACGCCATGAGCCACGATGAGTGGGGGTCCCTGAAAAAAACCCTGGCGGGCAAAGAAGACCGCATCCGCGTGATCTATCTTGCGACCGCGCCGAGCCTGTTCGGCCCGATTGCCAAAGGGTTCTCTACCAACGGGTTGATCACTGCGAACAGTCGCATCGTGCTCGAGAAACCGCTCGGGCGCGATCTCGAGTCGGCGTCGGATATCAATAATCAGGTTGGCGAGTGCTTTGCCGAGAATCAGATTTATCGTATCGACCACTATCTGGGCAAAGAGACCGTGCAGAACCTGCTCGCGCTGCGCTTTGCGAACTCGCTGTTCGAACCGCTATGGCGCCGCGGCACCGTCGATCATGTGCAGATCACGGTTGCCGAAGATCTCGGCGTCGGCGGGCGAATCGAGTTCTACGACCGCGTAGGCGCGCTGCGCGACATGGTGCAGAATCATTTGCTGCAGCTGGTCTGTCTGACCGCGATGGAGGCGCCGTCGAGCCTGCATCACGACGCGGTTCGCGACGAGAAAATAAAAGTACTGCGGGCACTCAGGCCGATCGATGTCGATGCCGTGCGCGACCACACGGTGCGCGGCCAGTATGCAGCAGGCGCGATAAAAGGAGAGACCGCTCCCGGTTATTTAGAGGAACTCGGTGGTGCCGAAAGCAGCACCGAAACCTTTGTTGCGCTGAAGATTGAAATCGATAACTGGCGCTGGTCTAACGTGCCGTTCTATTTACGCACGGGTAAGCGACTCAAAGGCAAGCACTCGGAGATCATTGTCGAGTTTCAGGATGTGCCGCACTCGATCTTCCCCGAGCAAAAATTCGAAGTTAAGCCGAACCGGCTGACCATCCGCTTGCAGCCCGATGAGGGCGTAAAGCTGACCTTGATGGCCAAAGAGCCCGGGCCGGGCGGCTTTGACCTGCGGCCCGTGTCGCTGGACCTGAGTTTTGAAGAGACATTCGGGATCCGTTATCCCGATTCCTATGAGCGACTGCTCATGGAAGTGCTGCGCGGCAACCCCGCACTGTTCATGCGGCGCGACGAGGTGGATGCCGCGTGGCAGTGGGTCGACGGCATAATTTCCGGCTGGGAGCAGTCCCGGCAGAAAGTGGAGTCCTACGTCGCCGGGTCCTGGGGCCCGACGGCTTCATCGGTGCTGCTCGATCGCGATGATCGTGCCTGGTATCCGGATACTTGATTAAGAAAACGAGGTTCCCATGGAACATTTTTTCGAAACGCGAGAAGAAGCATCAATTGCCGCCGCGAACTACATCAGCAATGCCGTAAATCGGCGGCTCGAACTGCAGCCCGAGGCATCGCTGGTAGTGAGCGGAGGGACGTCGCCCGTACAGTGTCTCAAGGCATTATCGGCCAGCGATATTGACTGGCAGAACGTACACGTGCTCCTCAGTGACGAGCGATGGGTGGCGACTGACAGTGAGGACAGCAACGAGAAGCTGATTCGCGAAAATCTGTTACAGGGCAAGGCGGCCGAAGCGCGGTTGCACCCGATGCATAGCGATCAGTTCAGCCTCGAAGAACGCTGCGAACTCTTCGAGGAATCTGTCCGCACGCTGCCGTTTCCATTCGCCTGCTCGCTGATCGGCATGGGCGAGGACGGTCATTTTGCGTCGCTGTTTCCCGATGCTGAAAACCTCGACGAAGGACTCAATG
>CAMYMP010000597.1 GCA_947259435.1 uncultured Woeseiaceae bacterium | reverse complement strand
ATGATGAAGTCCTCCAGGTCATCAAAGAATTTGAATAGGGATTCCATTGGTTGCGGCTTTTTCTTGGTGGTCTGTTCTGCGGATTACATTCTTAATCTGTACATTTCTTATGCGCCGATAGGAAAATCGTGTCAATTCGGGGATGTACTTAAGATCCGCTCTCCCCAATGGCGGTCGTTCGATAGCTAGAAGAACACATTAGGTGACAGGCAGCTTCCGGGCATAAGCGGAAATTCAGTCACGGATGGTGCAGGATCTCTCCCGATACTCATCGAACAACTGTTGATCGCGGAAATCCGGTAATAAAAACTCGGTCCCTTCAGCACGAAGCCGGTCGGCGGTTATGTCGGCGGTTATCCCGATGAACGGGATCCTCAGTCGGCGACAAGCCCAAACATCCCATATCGCATCTCCCACGTAGACAGTATTCTCGAATCCTGAGACACCGCGGTCAGATGCCGCCCTCCCGATTGCAGTCCGGATAATTTCGTCCCTGGCGATCGCATCATCACAAGTGGCAGAAGAAGCACTATCGAACGATAGGCGAGCACTTTTCATCTTCAGCGCGGCAGTTCGGCGAAAGCATCCTGTGGCAAAAGCTACTGCGACGTCGGACCGTGCCTCAAGCGCGGCTAACAGCAGACCGGCACCAGCGACTTCCTCGAGACGCTGCTGTGAACAACGCTCAGCAAGTAGTCCGGCGAAGTATCCACAGAACTCCTCAATTTCGTTCGTCGATGGAGGGCGTCCACGACGCTGTTCATACGCCTCGATCAGGATACCGGCATCGGTAATGTGCTCGTAGCGCGACCAATCATCTTCGATGTCGGCGAAACCGAATACCTTGTGCAACGCGGCCACGAAGCACTCTCCATCGTACTCCATGCTCCGAATTAAAGTGCCATCGATGTCGAACAGGACCAGGTCCATAATTATTTCCTTTGCTCCTGACCGGTTCAGCGCAGCTTGATCGGATTCAGATACGGTTCAGGCAACGTGTCCCGGGCACCAATCGTACATGCCCTGTTCGGGGGTCATGTTCTCGCGCCAGCGAGGATGGTCATCATCGTCACTGTCGAGTCCGCCCCGAATTCGTACGGGCCGGTTGCCGCCAGTATCGCTCAATTCACAGATAACGCCATTTGGTAACAATTTGTAATGAATGTGCGGTATGTCCTCACGATAGGCAATAATCTCTCAAATCGTCATCGGAGGCGCGACCATAGATGAAGGCATACAGGAAATCTGGATTCAGCTTGCTGCTGCTCGCAATAGTCACATTGCAAGGCGGCTGTTCGGGCACGCCTGAAGGCGTGGAACCTGTGACGGGCTTCGAGCTCGACCGCTATCTGGGCACCTGGTACGAGATCGCACGTCTCGACCACCGCTTCGAGCGCGGGCTCTCGGATATCACGGCAACATACAGCCTGCGCGATGACGGCGGCGTGCACGTCGTCAATCGCGGCTACAAAAGGGAATCGGGTGAGTGGGACGAGGCCGTCGGCAAAGCCTACTTTGTCGGCGCTGCCGACGTCGGCCATTTGAAGGTTTCCTTCTTCGGGCCGTTCTATGGCGGCTATAACGTGATCGAGCTCGACAAAACCGGATACCAGTACTCACTCGTTGCCGGACCCGACCGTTCATATCTTTGGATCCTGAGCCGGACGCCAGAGATGAGCCCGGATTCGCTGCAAAAATTGATCAAAACAGCCGATAATCTCGGGTTTGCCACCAGCGAACTGATATTTGTTACGCATGACGCAGGCAGTTGAAATGGGCTTGCGCACAATCGGACAGGAGAAATTTTCAATGCACCGCCATTTGCTCATAGCGATCTCGACGATATCTTTGGCGAGCTGCGCTGCACAATTTCCAGCCATCCCGGACGATGCCATTACCGGCGACGAGGCAATAGCCGTTCTTGATAAATCAATTGCGGCGCATGGCGGCTACCTGTATGCCGGACCGGACTCGGTGCGCGTGAACTACGATGGCCGCTGGCGCAAAGCCGTCAAAGTTCTGCAGCCTGTTCTGGTCGATGCCGGCTTTCGCCAGCGATCCGAGGAAGTCCTCGAATTCGATCGGGACAAACTGGTGCAGACACACTCGGGCCCTGACGGCACCAAGCTTGTATCCCGCACGCCCGACAGCATCCGTGTCGAATACAACGG
>CAMYMP010000596.1 GCA_947259435.1 uncultured Woeseiaceae bacterium | reverse complement strand
TCATAGGCACGACCCAGACACTCTGGGTACCAGCGTCATCCGACGTCGATATGTTGATCAAGGGCAATTTCGATGCGAACGTCGATGAGGCATTGCGCACATTGTCCGACAAACAGATTGCATGGGTGACCTTGTTACAGGAGCGCGAGCGGGTGGAATCCCGATTCAACGTCGCACTGTTTACGAACGGTGACTCTCGCGAGCCCGAGCTGGCGGGTATCAGAGGCGCGATCGCCGGTTCCTTCTACATGCTTCTCGTCACGATTACGCTGTCGTTCCCGATCGGTGTAGCAGCTGCTATTTACCTCGAGGAGTTTGCGCCGAGAAGTCGCTTGTCAGACCTGATTGAAGTCAATATCAATAATCTCGCTGCCGTTCCATCGATCGTATTTGGATTACTCGGACTCGCCGTATTCATCAACTGGATGGCATTGCCACGCTCGGCGCCACTCGTCGGTGGTCTCGTGCTAACGCTTCTGACGCTTCCTGTGATCATCATTGCATCCAGGGCGGCGATCCAGGCCGTGCCGCCATCGATTCGTGAGGCGGCGTTGGGTCTCGGCGCGTCCAGAATGCAGGTCGTCTTTCATCACGTATTGCCGCTGGCGATGCCCGGCATGCTGACCGGCGCGATTATCGGCATGAGCCGCGCGCTCGGCGAATCGGCGCCGCTGCTCATGATCGGCATGGTTGCGTTCATTGTCGATGTGCCCGGTAGCTTCACGGATCCCGCGACGGCGTTGCCCGTGCAAATTTATCTTTGGGCAGATAGTCCGGAGCGTGCGTTCGCTGAGCGTACATCGGCCGCAATCATTGTTTTGCTCGGTTTTCTTCTTCTGATGAACCTTGCCGCCGTAATAATGAGAAAGCGTATGGAGCGTAAATGGTAGGCGCAGCGTTTGAGCTGTGAGGAAACCTGTATGACAATGACCGCTATGACTGATTCGATAACCGACAATCCGATACCGCAAATGCCTGTTCCGAACGCCGGCGCGCGCGATGATGCGGCAGGTAAGATTATTCTGCCGGAATTCGCCGGACAAAGAACCGAGCTCGGTGGGGAAACGGTTGGCACCGTTACCTGTGAAAATCCGTTCATGGTTGCCGAAGATGTCAACGTCTATTACGGCGACAATCATGCCATCCAACACGTAACCCTCGAAATCGCCAAGAAGGAGGTTATCGCGCTGATTGGGCCATCGGGCTGCGGCAAGTCGACCTTCCTCAGATGCCTGAATCGCATGAACGACTCGATCGAGACAGCACGCGTCACCGGGAAAATTACTCTTGATGGCCAGGACATTTATCGCAAGGAACAGGATCCGGTCGCATTGCGAGCGCGCGTAGGCATTGTCTTTCAGAAGCCGAACCCCTTTCCGAAGAGCATTTATGACAATGTCGCCTACGGGCCGCGTATTCACGGACTGGCAGGCGATCGGGCGGAACTGGATGACATCGTTCACACCAGCCTGGAACGGGCAGGTTTGTTGAAAGAGGTAAAGGATCGCCTCGATGAGCCGGGTACAAGCCTCTCCGGTGGTCAGCAGCAGCGCCTGTGCATCGCCCGCACCATTGCCGTGAATCCAGAGATTATTCTCATGGATGAGCCGTGCTCGGCGCTCGACCCGATCGCGACGGCGCGCATAGAAGACCTCATGGACGAGCTATGCGAAGACTACGCGATTGTGATTGTCACGCACTCGATGCAGCAGGCCGCACGCGTTTCGAGACGCGTTGCCTATTTTCATTTGGGACTGCTTGTTGAAGTCGATGAGACCGACAAGATATTCACTAATCCTCAGCACAAGCTTACCGAGGACTACATCACGGGCCGAATCGGGTAGCCAACAAGGGCGCTGCTACTTGTTGCTTTTCCAGAAATCTGCGAAGCGTTTTTCCGAGAATCCTACGGCCAGGAAATTCTCGGATTCGAGCACCGGGCGCTTTAGCAGCGTCGGCTGATCAAGGATCAGTGCAAACGCGCGGTCCCGATCCAGATCACTGCGATCCACTTCCGCAATCTTGCGCCACGTCAAACTCCGCTTGTTGACCAGCTTGGTCCAGTCAATTCGCCCTGCCCACCGTTCCAGCATCTGAACGTCGAGTCCGTCATCGCGGACATCATGAAATTGAAACTCGATGTCATGCTCGGCGAGGTACTTGCGCGCATTCCT
>CAMYMP010000595.1 GCA_947259435.1 uncultured Woeseiaceae bacterium | reverse complement strand
TATGCCGGCGGCGAGCTCGTGCCGGCATTGGAGGTGCTGGCTGCAGTGATCCGGGGCACCGTGCAGATGGGACATGACTCGGCTTACTACCATCGCGGTAAAGTCCCGGCCGCGCAGTACTTCACGACCGTACCATTCGGTCAGACCGTGCACGAGATCAACGCCTGGCTTTACTATGGCGGCGCCCTCGAGTTGTGGCGAGAACTCTACGAACCATTCAACGTCATCCCGTTTCCGGCCGGCAACACCGGCGTGCAGATGGCGGGCTGGTTCAACAAAGAGATCAACTCGGTCGCAGACCTGCGCGGACTGAAGATGCGTATACCCGGTGTCGGCGGCGTGGTCATGCAGCGTGCCGGCGCGACCCAGGTTACCGTGCCGGCTTCCGAGATATTTACCTCACTCCAGACCGGTGCCATCGACGCAGCGGAATGGGTCGGTCCGTACAACGACATCTCGCTTGGGCTGCACAAGGCCGCGCGTTATTACTACTACCCGGGATGGCACGAGATGGGGCCGATGCTGCAATGTACGATCAACAAGGATGCGTGGAATTCATTGCCAGGCGATCTGCAGGAAATCGTTGCGAGCGTCTGCAAGGCGATAAACGTAGACCTGATGGCCGAGTACACCTGGGGTAACGCGGTTGCTCTCGAGCAATTGCAACAGGATCCCAAGGTCGAATTACGGCCGCTACCGGTCGATGTGCTGAGACTGCTGAAGCAGCTTAGCGAGGAAGTGCTCGAGGAAATGGCCCGCAAGGACCAATGGGCCGCGCGCATCAAGGCCTCGTTCGATGAATTTCAGCGCATATCGATCCCGAATCAGCAGATCAGCGAACTCGCCTATCTGCAGGCGCGGCAGCTATAGATTTATGGCCGGGAAATCGAGACCATTTCGCTTTTATGACAACCGCCAGAAGTACCTGGCCTTCGTCAATACCTGCGACGAAAAATGGAAGGTCGCTGAGCGCGCCTCGCAGGAGCTGCAGTATATTCAGCCGACGCCGCCCGCGTTTCGCCTCTTCGACGCCGGCATGGGCGACGGGACCCTGCTCGCACACCTGCTGCGTTCCATGCATCGCCGTTTTCCGACGATTCCGTTTTTCGTCGTCGGCAAAGAAATCAGCCTCGAAGATATCAGACTGTCGCTCGAGAAAATGCCGGACCGCTTCGTTGAACATCCGGCAAGCGTCATTATCCTGACCAACCTGTATTACGCCGAATCACCGTGGCTGATGCCGAAGAACGTCGAGAAAGCGGCGGCCCTGAACTGGATAGACGTGTCGCTCGAAGGTTCGACCGCACACGGATTCGGCGAACAGCTGCGTGCGATAGACGAGGACCTGGTCGACGGCTGGCAGGTGACGGCAAGCCCGAAGTCCGGCAATCCGCTTTATGTCCGTCCGACGGTCATGGTCATTTACCGCGAAGATCAGCGCTTTCTCCTCGACGACGTCATTCCAAGGCGCGGCCGCGCCGGCGCCGGCAACTACGATCACGTGGTCGTCTCCCAGCCGTGGCGAGCGCGCATGGGGGCCGACTTCAAGGTGCGGAAAGTGTTGTCGCCGTTGGTGCAGAGTCTCGCCCCCGGCGGGCGGGCCATTACGATTCAGTCGAGCGGCCACGACCCGGGCCTCGAACTGGTCCGTGAAATCTGGCCGGACGAGGATCCGTTCCGGGTAGACCGGCACGAACTGGTCAGGACGCTCAAAAGCCACCTGGCCAACAACGCACGGCACTACAATTTCAACGTCGGCACTGATGAGAAGGCGCTGCTGCGTTACAGCATGCACACCCTGCCCGAAGAGATCGGCGAATCAATTGGCACGTCGACGCTGTTCGCAGCCTGGAATGCGGCCATCTATGTATCGCAGATCGAAGACGAGCGGCTCGAGCCGGTCGTCTCATCGGGAGAGTACCTGGACGCAACCGCGCGGGTGCTGCACAGGAACAACGGCCTGTGGTTCAACGATGAAACGTTCACAGTGTCCCGAAAGCGGCTGAAATAGTCCCACCGACGCAGCGGCGAAAAAGCGTCCCTATTCTTCCTTTGCGGCTTCGAGTGCGCGCTGCAGTGCGAGCCTTTGGCGCAGTGCCCGCATGAGCTCCGGGCTTTCGTTCGCGAGTTCCGCCATTTTCTGCCGCAGAGTCTCGTTGTGCCTCGATTCGCTTAGTGACG
>CAMYMP010000594.1 GCA_947259435.1 uncultured Woeseiaceae bacterium | reverse complement strand
GCGTTCGCGACCTCGAAGTTCGGCGACTCGAGTTACCCGACGGGGCGCCGCTGATTCGGGTGCATCTCCTCGTCGACACGGTCGATGCCATGGGTGCCAACCTGGTCAACACGATTTGTGAGGCCATTGCACCGACAATTGCCCGGTTGTGTCAGGGTGACGTGTCGCTGCGAATTTTGTCGAATCTCGCAGATCGGTCCGTCGTCACGGCAAGTGTTCGCTACAAGCCGGCCGATCTCTCCGGTAACGGCTTTGATGGTGACTCGGTTCGTGACGCTATTGTCATGGCGAACGACATTGCGCTGGCCGACCCGCACCGCGCTGCCACGCATAACAAAGGCATTATGAATGGTGTCGACGCGCTCGCAATTGCAACCGGCAATGACTGGCGGGCGATCGAGGCGGGCGCGCATTCTTTTGCCGCCGCAAGTGGAAAATACCTGCCGCTGACTCAGTGGACTGTGAATAAGGCTGGCGACCTGCTCGGTGAGATTGCGATACCGCTCAAAGCAGGGACCGTTGGCGGCACGCTGGACGCCAACCCGGCGGCGGCGCTGGGTCTCGCCATAACAGGGGCGAAGTCGGCCAGTGAACTTGCACTGCTCATGGCGGCTGTCGGTCTGGCACAGAACTTTGCTGCCCTGCGGGCCCTGGCAAGCAGCGGTATTCAGCGGGGACACATGAAGCTGCATGCCCGTAGCCTGGCCGCGGCTGTCGGCACCCCTGATGAGCATTTTGACAATGTGGTTGCCAAACTCATCGAAAGCGGCGAGGTCAAGCGCTGGAAGGCTGAAGAAATTCTCGAGCAAGTAGCCGCGTCCAGGTCACGGCAGAAAGCGCCGAACGCGACGGCGGCAGGCAAGGTCATTCTGTTTGGCGAGCATGCGGCAGTTTACGGGCGCCACGCCCTGGCTCTGCCTATTCCTGACGCCGTGAGTGTGGTCGTCGAACCCGCCGAAGCGGCTACGTCTCTCGCAATTCCCAGCTGGGGTATCTCGGGGATAATCGATCTCAATGATCCAGAGGGCATTGCCGCGGCGATTGCACTCATTCTTGAACAGCTCGGTATCACGGGAGCCGATTTCACCATTACCGTGGATTCGCAGTTGCCAAGGGCGATGGGGCTGGGTTCCTCCGCGGCAATCGCGGTCGCCGTGACTAAAGCCATCTGTGACGTCATGCAGCTCCCGGTCGAAAATGAGCGCATCAACGAGATTGCCTTCGAGTGTGAAAAGCTGGCGCACGGTACGCCGTCTGGAGTCGACAATACAATCTCGACCTATGCCGAGCCCATGTTGTTTTGCAACGATGGAACGCTGCAGATCGCGCCGTTGAGCCTGACGGAGATCCCGCCAATTGTCATCGCCTGCAGCAACGAAGTGGGCCTCACGAGTGAACAGGTTGCAGGCGTGAGATCACGCTTCGAGCGGGCACCGCAGCGCTATAACGCATTGTTCGATGAGATCGACAAAATCAGCCTTGCGGGCGCGGAACAGCTGCAAGCGCGGAACTATGAGGAGCTCGGCCTGGCGATGAATGTCTGTCATGGCTTGCTAAATGCGCTCGAAGTGTCGACGCCGGAGCTCGAACGTATGGTCGCGCTGGCGCGGCGCTCCGGTGCGGCTGGAGCGAAGCTTACCGGTGGCGGTGGTGGTGGCTCGATCGTCGCGCTTTGTCCTGGAACGATGGACAGCGTGCAAAACGCGTTGCAGCAGGCCGGATACAAAACGCTGGTGTTGCAGCAATGAACGAGAGACACAGAATCGTATCGTCCGAGAGCGAGGAGCTGATACTTGTCGATCATGACGATAAGGAAATCGGCTATCTTTCCAAAGCGCGCTGCCATGATGGAGACGGTGTTCTGCATCGCGCGTTTTCCCTGTTCCTGTTTAACGAGGCCGGCGAACTGTTGCTGCAGCAGCGCAGCGACAAAAAACGCCTGTGGCCGGGCTTTTGGTCAAACAGCTGCTGCAGCCATCCACGCCGCGGCGAGTCCATGGAAACCGCGACAACGCGACGACTGGCCGATGAGCTGAATATCGAGACGACCCTGGAATACGTGTATCGCTTTTGTTATACGGCGGAGTTCGGTGGGGCCGGCTCCGAGAACGAGCTTTGTCATGTCTATCTCGGCAGGGTGACGGGAGAAGCACAGCCAAACGACAGCGAAATCGCCGGCATCCG
>CAMYMP010000593.1 GCA_947259435.1 uncultured Woeseiaceae bacterium | reverse complement strand
CGTAACAACTCGCTCAAGAATGGTCTTGTGCCGATCGTCGTTGATAAGAAAATTCACCAATGGCTACTCGACAATCCGGGCGCCGAGCTGGAAATTGATGTTGCAAACTCGACGCTAACGATGCCCGACGGTAAGACCATCGAGTTCGCAATCGACGGCTTCGCGAAACACTGCCTGTTGGAGGGAATCGATCAATTAGGATTCCTGCAGCAACACCTCGACCGGATAGCGAACTTTGAGAAAACGCGTGCATGGAAGCCGTAATCGCATTGCTCCCCGGCGACGGTATCGGTCCCGATGTAACTGCCTGCGCAGAGCAGGTATTGCAGACTGTCGCCGACAAACACGGCCACCGTTTCACATTCACGGAAGAACTGATGGGCGGCGCCGCCATCGACGCCTGCGGCGACCCGTTACCGCCTGCGACGATAGACAGCTGCAAGTCGAGTGACGCCGTGCTGCTGGGCGCTGTCGGTGGACCAAAGTGGTCCGATCCGAATGCGGCCGTCCGTCCGGAGCAGGGCCTGCTCAAGCTGCGCTCCGTGCTCGGCGTCTACGCGAATTTGAGACCGGTCAAAATATACGACGAACTCGCCGGCGCATCGCCCCTCAAACCCGAAATTCTCGCCGGCGTCGACCTGCTCGTCGTACGCGAACTGACCGGCGGCATTTATTTCGGCAAGAAAACCCGCGATGAGAATTCAGCCAGTGACCTTTGCGAGTACCACAGGCATGAGATCGAACGCATTGTTCGTGTTGCGGCCAGGCTCGCGCAAGGTCGGCGCAGTAAGCTGTGTTCGGTCGACAAAGCGAACGTTCTCGAAACCTCGCGCCTGTGGCGCGAAACGACGAACCGTCTCATGGCGGCAGAGTTCGCTGACATTGAAGTGGAGACGCTACTCGTTGACGCCGCGGCGATGCATCTGTTGAGCCGCCCCAGCGACTTCGACGTGATCGTCACCGAGAACATGTTTGGCGATATCCTGACCGATGAAGCCTCCATGCTGGCGGGTTCGATGGGGATGTTGCCCTCCGCGTCCCTCGGCGATTCCACGCGCGGCCTCTACGAACCCATTCACGGCTCGGCACCCGACATCGCCGGCCACGGCATCGCCAACCCCTGCGGCGCGATCGCGAGCGCCGCGCTACTTTTGCGTCATAGTCTCGGACTTGAGCAGGAAGCCACGGCGATAGAAACCGCGATAAGCAAGGCGATCGCAGGCGGCGCAAGAACCGCCGACATTGCCGCTCGCGGAGACGCCCGGATCTCCACAACGGAAATGACCGACGCGATTATTCGCTGCCTGAACTGACCACTTTGAGATTCGCGGACCCCTGGTTCGCAGCACGGAAGCGCGCAATCTTGTTACCCAGTGTCTCGGTTTCGATCAGGAACCCGTCGTGCCCATGTGCCGACTCGAGGGTCTCGTATCGCGACCCCGGCAAATGTTCGGCAAGCACTTGTTGCTCTTCGGGCGGATACAACGCGTCTGTACTCACCGAGATGACCAGTGCTGGTTGCAGAATTGATCGTAATATATCCGGATAGTCCCCCCTGTCTCGCGACAGGTCGTGCGTATGCATGGAATGGGTCAGCGTCACGTACGTGTTGGCGTCGAAACGACCGTTTATCTTCTCACCCTGATGTCGCAGGTAGGACTGCACCTGGTAAAGCTCGTCGGATTGCCGCTTGCGTCCGAAGCGACGGTCAAAGCTTTGCCAGCTCCGGTAAGTACAGATGGCCATCATGCGCGCGGCAGCGAGACCTTTCGTGGGGGGCGAGTCGTCGCCATAGTAACCGCCGTTCCAGTTCGGGTCAGCGGCAATCGCGGCCCGCTGCGCCTCGCTGACGCCAATACACCACGCGGAGTGGCGACCACCGACGCCGATGGGCACGATACTGCGAACGCGGTCGGGATAAGTGATTGCCCACTCGAGTGCCTGCATGCCACCCAGCGATGGCCCGGTAACAAGTTCCAGCCGTGCAACCCCCAGTTCATCGAGTAGGACGCGTTGCAGTTCCACCATGTCGCGCACTGAGATAGCCGGAAAATCGGCTCGATAACGCTCGGTCGAGCCCGGCTTGAGACTGACGGGCCCTGTCGTGCCGTAACAGCTTCCCAGGATGTTCGCGCAGACAATGTAATCGTGCGCCGGATCAAATGCCTTGCCCGCGCCGATGATG
>CAMYMP010000592.1 GCA_947259435.1 uncultured Woeseiaceae bacterium | reverse complement strand
ATCGGCCTGTTGAAGGTATAGTGCAATACGATTCCGATGAACACGACCATACCAATCAGGTGGTTGTGCAGAAATGCGGCAAAACAACCGGCCGGCTGGCGATCGCGGGCAAGCCATTGGTGCCAAGCCATCAGGCCCGCCGCAACAAAAACGGACAGGTAATACCAGAATCCAAGCGTCGCGCGAACGCCGATCAGTACGAGCGCGAGCAGCATCAACGCCTGTAAGCCGGCGATGACAAACAGATCGACTTCACCAAACAGTATGGCGGTCGATTTGACGCCGACCTTTCGGTCATCTTCGCGATCAACCATGGCGTAAAACGTGTCGTAGATGACGGCCCAGATCATGGTTGTTCCAAAGACCAGCCAGGCGAGCTCCGGTGTACTGCCGGTCTGCGCAGCGAACGCCATTGGCACACTCCAGCCGAAGGCGGCGCCGAGCACGAACTGCGGAATGGAAAGGAAGCGCTTTACGAATGGATAGGTCACCGTCAGTATTGCCCCGATGACGGCCAGCAGCCTCGCGGGCGTGTTGAGCATTGTCGCCAGACCGATTGCGATGAGCGCGAGTGCTGCAAACAAGGTTAGCGCCTCCATCGGCGCGACTGCTCCCGAGGCGATCGGCCGCGCTCTCGTTCGTTCAACGTACGGGTCTATATTGCGATCGGCGTAGTCGTTCAAAACGCAGCCCGCGGAACGCATCACGACGACGCCGATAACAAAGATGACGAACAAGCCCTGATCCGGTGTTCCGTTTCCGGCAAGCCAGAGAGCCCACAGGGTTGGCCAGAGCAACAGCCAGATGCCAATCGGCTTGTCGAGGCGCATCAGCTTGCTGTAGTTACGCAGCTGCCGAACAAACTGCGGGCTGAAGACGCTGGCGGACAGGGTTTTCATGGCGCGTAGTGTACTTTACAAGCGGTCATTGTAGGAGCGTGCCTCGGCGCGCGTTTCTACACTTTGCCGTAGCGTCCCGCATCACCAAGCCAGCGGCGGACGATTGCGCCGGCTGTCGATGCCGAATGCTTGCGCAGGGCCTCTGCGGTCATCTGCACCTCTGGCATGAGTTCTGCATCTCGAGCCAGGTTGGCGATGCGGTAGTCCGGCAATCCGGTCTGGCGCGTGCCGAGCAGCTCACCGGGACCGCGCAATTCGAGATCACGCTGCGCGACGACAAAACCGTCGTTCGTGTTTCGCAATACAGCCAACCTCTCTTTTGCCAGGCGGCCAAGCGGCGGCTTGTAGAGCAACACGCAGTGGCTTTGTGCCGCGCCGCGCCCAACCCGGCCACGCAGTTGGTGTAGCTGCGACAGCCCCATCCGTTCCGCGTTCTCTATGATCATCAGGCTCGCATTCGGTACATCCACGCCAACCTCGATCACGGTTGTGGCAACCAGCAGCTGAATCAGCCCCTCTTTGAACGCTCGCATTCCGCGATCTTTTTCTATTGGCCGCATGCGTCCGTGCACCAGGCCGACAGTCAGGTCCGGAAGCGCCTCGGTCAGCCTGTGGAAACTGGCTTCCGCTGCCTGGTAGTCGAGGATATCGGACTCCTCGATGAGCGGACAGACCCAGTAGGCCTGCTGGCCCGCGGCGCATGCCGAGCGCACGCGATCTACGATTTCGCTGCGCCGCGTATCCGGAACCGCGATCGTCGACACCGGCCGGCGACCCGGGGGTAACTCATCAATAACCGAGGTATCAAGATCGGCGTAGGCCGCCATAGCGAGTGTTCGTGGGATTGGGGTCGCCGTCATGACAAGTTGATGCGGATGGCCCGCTGACAACTTACCTTTGTCGCGCAAGGCCATGCGTTGATGAACGCCAAAGCGATGCTGCTCATCAATCACCACGAGGGCAAGCTGCTTGAATTCAACGCCCTCCTGGAACAAAGCGTGAGTGCCAATCGCGAGCTGCGCCCGACCACTGGCGATTGACTCCAGCGATTCGCGGCGTGCAGCTGCACGCTGGCTGCCGCTTAACCAGGCCGGCTCAATGCCCAGCGGCCGAAGCCAGTCGGAAAAGTTTCGCCAGTGCTGCTCGGCCAGAATCTCGGTTGGCGCCATGATCGCCGCCTGCACTCCGCAGGCGATAGCCTTGAGACAGGCGATCGCCGCAACGACGGTCTTACCGGAACCCACATCGCCCTGAATAAGGCGCATCATCGGATGAGGCTCGGTCAGGT
>CAMYMP010000591.1 GCA_947259435.1 uncultured Woeseiaceae bacterium | reverse complement strand
CGTCGGATCCAGCCCTTCGATCGTGGTGATCTCTCGGCCCTCGAGTCCAACAGCGGGTATGACACAGGAGCGCATCGGCGACCCGTCCACGAGGACGGTACAGGTACCACAGGTTCCGATGCCGCAGCCGTACTTGGAGCCCGTCAGGTTGAGTACGTCTCGGAGGGCCCAAAGCAGGGGCATATCAGTGGTGACATCGAGCTCGTGCTGTTGCTCGTTGATTGTCAGGGTTATTTTGCTCACGCCGTTTCCCCGTTTGAAGTCTGCCTAAATTTACAGACTTCCGACATGCTTCGGCAAGCAAAATCAGGACGCGGCTTTTTTCGAATAGCCTTCGGCGCTCAGGCCGTACTTGTTCAAGAGGTCATACAGCGTGGGTCGGGTAATACCCAATAGCTCGGCTGCTTTCGACACATTGCCGAAGCTCTTCGTCAGCGCCACGCGAATCGCTTTTGACTCGGCCCGCGCCCGCACCCCGCGAAGATTGAGCAAGTCACCTTCTGTTTCGCCAATCTCCAGCTGTAGGTCGGACGCGCTAACCATCTTGCCGTCGGCCATAATGACCGCGCCCTTGATCTTGTTTTCGAGTTCGCGCACGTTGCCGGGCCACGAGTAAGCTTCGATGGCCTGTATCGCATCATCGGAAAAACCGTTGATCGCGCGCCGCTGTTGCTTTGCATATTTCTGTAGCAAGGTGCGCGCGAGAATAAGACGCCCCTCCTCGCGATCGCGGTATGGCGGAATGTTGATCGTGATTTCACTGACACGATAATAAAGGTCGTCACGGAACGAGCCATCCTCGATCATCGCGGTTGGATTCTGGTTGGTCGCACAGACAACGCGTACGTCGACCGAGATCTCCTGGCGACCGCCGACGCGCTCAATCACTCGCTCCTGCAGAAAGCGCAGCATCTTGGCTTGCAAGGACATCGGCATGTCGCAGATTTCATCGAGAAACAGTGTGCCGCCATTGGCCAACTCGACCTTGCCCATCGTTTGCTTGTGCGCGCCCGTGAACGCGCCTTTCTCGTGGCCGAATAGTTCAGACTCGAGCAGATTCTCTGGTATAGCCGCGCAGTTGATCGCGACAAAGTTGTTTTCAGCGCGCGGACTAAGGCGGTGCAGCGCGCGCGCCAGCAGTTCTTTACCGGTACCGCTTTCGCCCAGCAGCAAAGTCGTTACATCCGTTGGCGCGACTTTTTCGATCATACGACAGACGGCGAGCATGCCTTCGCTCGCGGCGACGATGCCATCGAGCGGCGATTCGTTAACCTGGTTTTGCAGGCGACGGTTTTCCGCTTCAAGTTCTGAAATCGCAAATGCTCTGTTCACAATCAGTTGCAAAGTATCTGGGTCAACTGGCTTCTTGTAAAAGTTGTAGGCACCCTGCCCTATGGCTGACATCGCCACTGCCTGTTCGACGTTGTCTATTAGGACGACGACCTTCGTGTGCGGCGCCAGCCTCAGCGTTTCGGCCAGCGTCATTAGACCCTCCTCCATAATTTCAGGATTCGGAGGTAGGTGAAGGTCCTGCAAAACAACCGCAGGTTCATGACGGCGCAGCTCCGTGATCGCATCTTCACGATTTCTGGCGGTGCAGACTTCGTAACCTTCGAAACACCGTTTAAGCTGGTTAAGTAGACCGGGATCATCTTCAACGATGAGAAGTTTGCGAGCTTGTTCTGTCATGAACTCTTTTGCAGGAACGCGCCCAAGCGCCTGATCCGCAATGGTGCCACGACCGGCAATGGTTTGCAGTGGATGGTTCACACACAATGGCGTCGACCAGCACAGATTGTAGGAGCGGCCATTGGCCGCGACGGTCGCGGCCAATGGCCGCTCCTACAGGGCCGCTCCTGCAGTGCCATCAAATACGTAATTAACGCAGTTGCGAATCGTTCTCATTTCGATTAACGTTGGGCAATCCAACTCACAGCCACATTGAAAAACTCAATGAACATAATCACTTACGTCCGCACGGCAGCCCTTGCCGCCGTTCTCTTGCCGTTAACCCTGCTCGCCGAGAATAGCCCTGAGACCCTCCAGGAGATCGACACCGTCACGATCGTCGGCAAACAGGCCGATGCTGCGGACGTACCGGGCTCCGCGCACGTGATCGACAGTGAGGAGCTGGAGACCTTTGTGAATGGCGACATCCTGCGCGTGCTGCGCACGGTGCCAGGTGTC
>CAMYMP010000590.1 GCA_947259435.1 uncultured Woeseiaceae bacterium | reverse complement strand
TTGCTGCACTGGCCGCCATATTCATTGTGCTGCTGCAAATTAAGTACGGCTTCAATGTTATATCGTCGATGTCCGAAGGAGAGTTTGAGGCGCCTTCACTGCTGGCGACGATTAAAGAGGGGGAATACGGTGTAGTCATCAAGCAGTTCGTCATTGTGGCGTTCATGCTCATAGCGACTGCGAGCGTCACTGCCAATTTGAGCCCGGTGCTCGGCCTTCCATTGGGCGTATTCTTCTTTCTTGTTTTGCCTATGAGCACGATTGTGCTGGCAAGCGAAGGGTCGCTGCGCGCGGCGTTGAATCCGATGATCCTGGTGACGAGTGTCTATCGTATCGGCTGGGCCTATTTGCTGGTTTACCTTTATTTGCTGATGATGTTCGGTAGCAGTCTTATATTTGGTCAAATGGCGTTCGAGTACGCTGGTGCGGAGGCGGCCCAGGTCATCACCTCTGCTTCGGGCTACTATTTTGCGTTGGTCATGTACAGCCTGATGGGTTACATGACCTATCAATATCGTCACAAGTTGCTGTTCGGTTCACCGGCTCTGGAGCTTTCGGTCGCGCCGGAGGCGTCTGGCGAAGATCCACGAGTTCATGTCTTGCTGCAGCAAGGTGAATACCTGCGGGCGATGGACCTGCTGGCCAGCGAATGGAAGAGCACCGATTACCCGCCGACCATGATCGAGAAATACGTTAAGATCGCGCGCTTTTCAGGCGCATGGGAACACCTGCGTGGTCGTCTCATGTCGCTTCTGGCGGAACTGCTGAAGGCCAAAAGCACACTGATAATGCCGCCCCTGCTGCGCGACCTGTTGGCGGTGCAGCCCGATTTTGAAATCAACAATACGGCCCTGGCACTGCAGGTTGCCGGCGCCGTGCGCGACCGCGGCGACAGCAAGCTGGCCGCACGGCTCCTGAAGAATCAGCACAAGCTCACGAAGGACCCGGCGCTACAACGCGAGTCCATCGGCATGTTGGCGGACATTATAGAAGTCGATCTGCAGCAACCCGGGATCGCTGCAAAGTATCGCGCCTTGCGCGAAAAAATACCGGCACGGCCGGCGCCGGATGGCGACGGGCTGACCCTGGTGGATCAATAGAACGTCTCGTTCAGGCCTGGGTGCTTTTGTTGCTCGAGCGCAGTCGCTCGAGCCGATACGAATTGGCTTCCCTCAATGCATCCGCATCCAGGAGTCCATGTACTTCTGCGGAATCACAGATTTCTTCGGCAAGGCCAAATTCACCGACGGCGATCAGCTTGTTAATCAGCTTCGCCAGTAGCTGCCCCTGGATCCGTGGACCGGGAGCCGCGCAGCCCCAGTAGTCTCGAATGACGCTTAGTGCATCCTTGCCGATCAATCCGGTCGGTAAGACGGTGCTTAGGTAATTATAGGTGGCAAGGTGATAGTCCTTTGTCGCCGGCCTCGCCTTCGCAATCTGCACCAGTTGAAAAAGTACGCGAATGTCTCCGGGATGGGCTTGGAGCAGGCGGGACAGCGCCTGCTTCGCTGCCGCGAAATCTGCACGATCTACCAGTTGAAGGGCATGCTCGAGGTCCTCCCGGTACTCACTGTCCTTGTCAACGTTCTCGATGATTTCGGCATCGATTTTCGCAAAAGAGGATCTACCCAACAGAACCAGGCCGGCCCCTGCGACCAGACCACCGGCGTGCGCGGTGTATCCCACATTGCTTTCGGTAAACAGAAAATCGAATACTTCCTTCCCGACCCAGATCGGCAACATCAGGAGAGCGGGCAGTTTGACGTAGTTAAAATAGAAGCCGATCCAGTAGAAAAACCGGATGGGTCGTTTACCATATGCGGCGACGTACATTCCCATTAGTCCCGAAATCGCCCCGGATGCGCCGATGGCCGGAATGGGGCTGCCAAGATGCACCAAGCCATAGACGACCCCACCGACCGCGCCACTCAGCAGATAGAACAATAGATAATTGAAGCTTCCGAGAAGTTGCTCTACGGTCAAACCGACGAGTACCAGAATGACCATATTTCCGACCAGGTGAGCCAGGCCACCATGCAGGAACTGTGAAGAGAACAGAGTTAAGAAAGAGAAATCGGCAGGAACGAATCCATATCGAAGACTAATGAGTCGAGCGATATGGGTATCGATAATATTGCGCTTGTGTTCGAGGGCGGTTACTTCCTCCACCGTAAATGAGTCTACGTTGTG
>CAMYMP010000589.1 GCA_947259435.1 uncultured Woeseiaceae bacterium | reverse complement strand
TACGAAGATGCAGCATCAGTTTACAAGTCGTACGTCGCGCTCAATCCATACCACAAGGCATCGCCGCACTTCAGCATGCGAGTCGTCGAAATCTACGGTGAAGCCGGGTTCCCGCAGCTCGTTGTCGAAGCGAAAAAGCGGTTCGCCACCGATTACGCGCTCGATGCCGATTACTGGTATTACTTCGATGTCGAGAATTCGCCGGAGGTCGTCGGATTTCTTAAGACCAACCTGACCGACCTGGCCGGGCATTACCACGCGCTCTACCAGGAAGCGTTGCTCGTTGACGAGCAGCCGGCCAACTTTGCGGAGGCGTTGCAGTGGTACAGGCAATTCCTGCAATCGTTCCCGGCCGATGAACAATCGCCAGCGATCAATTACCAGCTCGCGGATCTGTTGCTGGAGAATGAAAACTTCGGCGAGGCGGCCGTGGCGTACGAGCGTACCGCTTACGAATACGCCGATCACGAGCAGGCTTCCGCCGCCGGCTACGCCGCCATTTTTGCGCACCGGGAGCATCTCAAGGTAGCAACCAGTGCCCGGCAACTCGACGTCAAGCAACGGACCGTCGAGAGTTCGTTGCGCTTTGCCGAGACCTTTCCAGAGCATGAGCAGGCGCCCGTCGTTCTTGGCAATGCGGCCGAAGACCTGTACGAAATGAAGGATCTCGTGCGCGCGATTGCGACGGCCCGGACGCTCGTCGATCGCTATCCCGGAGCTGAGACTTCACTGATTCGCTCCGGGTGGACGGTGATCGCGCATTCCTCGATCGACCTGGCTGAGTACCCGGCTGCCGAGCAGGCATACGGCAACGTGCTGGCGCTGACGGCCGACGACGACGAATCGCGCCCGGCGATCGTCGACGGGCTGGCTGCCGCGATCTACAAACAGGGTGAACAGGCAAACGTGCTCGAGGATTTTCGCGCGGCGGCGAACCATTTCCTGCGTATCAAGGAACTTGCACCAACATCGAATATTCGGACAGCCGCCGAATACGATGCCGCCGCCGCACTGATCAGGTTGCAGGACTGGGGTCTCGCCTCGAACGTGCTCGAAGAATTCCGCACGAGCCACCCGGAGCATGAGTTGCACTCGGAAGCGACCAAGAAACTGGCATTTATTTATCGGGAGGACGGTCAGATCGAACGCTCGGCCGCCGAACATGAACGGATCGCCGCAGAGGCAACGGATCCGGACCTGAGCCGCGATGCGCTACTGACAGCGGGTGAGCTGTACGACGAGGCGAATGCCGTCGCGGATGCCATCCGGGTCTTTGAGCGATATGTGGATGAATATCCGCGGCCGCTCGATCTCGCGATGGAGACGCGCACGCGCCTCGCCGAGATTTTCAACTCGGAACTCGACTACGAGCGCTATCACGCAGAGCTCGATGCGATCGTTACGACAGATCGCGACGCAGGCGCCGAACGCACTGACCGGAGCCGCTACCTCGCCTCGCGTGCTGCACTTGTGCTTGCAGAGCTCAAGTACGAAGACTTTGTGAGGATTCAGCTCGTGCAGCCATTCGAAGAAAGCCTCGCGCTGAAACAGCAGAGTATGGACCTGGCGATGGCCGCGTTCGAGGGTCTTGTTGAGTACGGCGTCGCGGAGGTCACTGCGGCGGCAACGTTCTACATTGCGGAAATCTATTTCAATTTCAGTGCCGCGCTCCTCGACTCAGAGCGGCCTGCCGGCCTCAGCGAGGCGGAGAAGGTCGACTACGAGATGGTTATCGAAGAGGAGGCCTATCCGTTCGAAGAACGCGCCATCGACGTTCACGAGGAGAATTTCGAGCTGCTGGCCGGCGGCATATTCAACCCCTGGATTCAGAAGAGCCTCGACAAGCTGGCGGTACTGATGCCCGGACGCTACGCGAAGAATGAAATCAGCGGTGGCTTTCTCGGCTCGATCGATACCTACGCTTACCGCATGCCCATTGCGTCGCCGCTCGGTATCGAGGATACCGACAATGCCACGGATCCCGAGGTGGTGGATACGCCACGCCCGCCGGCTACTGCCGCCAGCGTAGTGACCCGCCCGAGCGAGGAGTGATGTTATGACGCCCCGGTCCTCGACGTCCTGGACTTTGCCGGCGAAGGGGCAGACGAACATCAAAATCCAGGACGCTGTCGGCTTCACGATCGTCGAGGACGGTCGTATCGGTGGCGCTGATCGCGGAGATTACGACAATGCCCTCACGTATTTGCGGCAGGGCCAGCACGAGGAGGGCATCGAGCTTCTGGAGACGCTGGTCGCATCGGCACCGGACCTTACGGCGCCACGCATCGACCTTGGTATCGCGTACCACGAGATGAATAATCTCGAGGCCGCGAGAAAAAACCTGGAGTCGGCACTCGAAACCAGTCCGAGCCATCCGATTGCCCACAACGAACTCGGCATCGTTTATCGCAAGCTGGGCCGTTTCCGGGAGGCACGACAAAGCTACGAGGCAGCGCTGTCGATATATCCGGGGTACCACTATGCGCGGCGCAACCTGGCCGTGCTGTGTGATCTTTACCTCGCAGATCTTGAATGTGCGCTCGAGAACTACCAGGCCTACATGGCGACAGTGCCCAGCGACGAAGAAGCGACCATGTGGATCACCGATCTTCAAAACCGGATGGGCAGGCCCGAGGAGTAACGATGAAGCGACTCGCAACAATCACAATATTGCTGCTCGCTGGTCTGCCGGTGCTAGGCGACGAGCCGGCCGATGATGCCGAGGCTGTCACCGAGGAGCAGCCGCAAGTGGAACAGGGCGACGGCATAGACTCACCGAAGACGATGTCAGGTATGTCGATTCTCGGTAACGAAGAGGCGCCCAAGTCACTCGTCATCATCCCGTGGAAATCATCCGAACTGGGCGATGACATCAGCCTCTCGGATACGCTCGATGATCGTGCGAAGCCCGTCGATAAAGAGGTTTTTCTTCGCGAGCTGCGCTTCTACGAGATCCGGTCCGGGGAGTAGAAAACCCCGCAATCGGCCGCAACAATCGCTATACAGCGGCCGCAGTTCACATCGGCTCCAATTGCCCGGCGGACTCACCCCGCGATTGTGACGCAGCGCACGCTACGAACCGTTGTCGGTCTCTATTCTTTGTCCTGTTCTGGGAAAATTTCAGGACATTTTGTTAAATGAGGAATTAGCAATGAACTTCTTCTATTCGATTGTAAGTTTCTTCTCCTCGGGTGGCGTTTTCATGTTTCCAATCCTGCTGGTGTTTGCCGTAGGCGTGGGGATCGCAGTCGAACGCTACATCACGCTGATGTTGGTCACGAGGAAGAACCAGGCGGTATGGGACAAGGTTCAGCCGTTGCTCGCCGAAGGTTCATTCGAGCAGGCCCGGCAGATCACGAACGAGGATGAGTCGACGATATCCCAGGTTCTCAACATGGGTTTATCGCTGCAGGGCGCCGTGCGCCGTCGCGAAGATATCGAAATCGCGATGGAGGAGAGCATGATGGAGATTGTGCCTCGCCTCGAGAAGCGAACGCCCTTCGTCTTGCTGGCGTCCAGTATCGCTACCCTGCTGGGCCTGCTTGGCACGATTATGGGCCTTATCCAGGCATTCACCGCGGTCGCCAACGCGAACCCGGCTGAAAAGGCAGACCTCCTGTCGGCCAGTATTTCGGTGGCCATGAACACGACGGCATTCGGTCTGATGGTTGCGATTCCGTTGCTGATCGTACATGCGGTCCTGACCAGCAAGACCGGCGATATCGTGGACAGCCTGGAGATGGCAACTGTCAAGGCGCTCAACGTCTTTTCGAGAAGGGCCAAGCGAACGGTTGAGGCACTGGAAGCTCGATCGATTTCGTCATGCCACGGCGCTCGATGAGTACTTCAAGCCCGATCCGAACAAGGGCGCCGAACCGGCGCA
>CAMYMP010000588.1 GCA_947259435.1 uncultured Woeseiaceae bacterium | reverse complement strand
ATCAATGAGGAATCGTGCGGCACTGCCTGAGCGAGCGGTAATGTCGGTAACCGGCGTCTGGAACGTCGCGATTACATCAAGTCGACTCAGCGCGGCGTCCACTGCAACTCGATAGACGTGAACGTTCTTTGCGAAGGCCGGCGTCGCGGCTACGCCGGTAACCAGCAGCAGCAAGACAAGAAATGACCGAGATTTGCTAATGATAATCGTTCTCAACTAGGGCTTTGTCAGGCTGGTCGACATCATCAGTTAGGCTGCCGTTCATAAACATTGTCTACAATGGTCGTAGTCCGGGCATTATCGTTTAGAATGCTGATCGCCGGACGCGTTCCGCACAAACTACAGAAATCGAGGAGACTCCGTTGAGCAAGATCGCACGCCGCAAGTTTATTCAATTGTCCGCAGTGGCCGCCGCTGGTTGCCTGGCGAACCCTGGTCGCAAGGTTTTTGCGCAGGACCTGCCGCAGCTCACAGAAGACGATCCCATGGCTGTTGCCATGAAATACACGCACGACGCGAGCACGGTTGATGCGGGATCACGCCCCAACCCCGCCGCGGAACAGGACTGCGCCAACTGCGCGCTGATTCAGGGCAACGACGGGGATGCGTGGCGTCCCTGCCAGATCTTCCCGGGCAAGGTGGTAAGCGCCAAAGGCTGGTGCCAGGTCTGGGCGCCCAAGGCCTGACGGCATGCCTGACATAGAGAATAAACGCCGGCGATACCGTCGGCGTTTTTATTCATGAGCGAAGCACGCATACAGCATTTTTACGACGAGCCGACCGGCACGTTGAGCTATGTCGTGTCAGATCAGAGGAGCGGTCACGCCGCGGTAATCGATCCCGTCATCGGTTATTCGATGGTGTCGGGACGAATCGACTCCGGACCGTCCGACGTGCTCATCGAATATGTCCACAAAGAGAAACTGGGCCTCGAGTGGATACTCGAAACTCACGCGCATGCCGATCACGTCACTGGCGCCCAGTACATAAAGTCGAAACTCGGCGGCCAGGTCGCAATCGGGGAGGGTATCCGCAGCGTTCAGGCGCACTTCGGGCCCGTGTTCAATCTCGGCCCGCCGTTCGCGGCGGACGGGCATCAGTTCGACAGGCTGTTCGAGGACGGCGACGTGTTTCGCATCGGCGAACTCGAGTGCGAAGTCATTGCGACACCGGGTCATACCAGCGACAGCGTGAGCTATCGGATAGGATCCGCGGTTTTTGTCGGCGACAGTATGTTCATGCCCGATTTCGGCACGGCCCGATGCGATTTTCCGGGTGGGGATGCGGAAGTCCTGTACGACTCGATTCAGCGCGTATTGTCCTTGCCCGGCGATACGCGGTTATTCATGTGCCACGACTATATGCCGGGTGGCCGCGAGCTGCGCTGGCAGTGCACCGTCGACGAGCAGCGCGCCAGCAATATTCATGTCAATGCAGACGTCGGCAAGCCCGAGTTCACGCGCATGCGCAAGGAGCGTGACGCGTCGCTCAATCTGCCGGCGTTGATTGTGCCGGCAATTCAGGTCAACATTCGGGCAGGACATCTGCCCGATGCCGAAGACAACGATATCGCGTACCTGAAAACACCAATCGATACGCTCTAAGCAACCTGATACGGAGACCAGACTTGTTCGAATCGCTGCAAGCAATGCCGGCGGACGCCATCCTCGGTCTGATCGCCGAGCACCGCGATGACCCGCGGCCCAACAAAATCGACCTCGGCGTTGGCGTATATCGCAATGCTGCCGGTGAAACGCCCGTCCTCGCCAGCGTAAAAAAGGCCGAGCAACGCCTTCTGGAGACACAGCTCAGCAAAGCGTACCTCGGAACCGCCGGCAGCCCGGACTTCAATTCGGCCATGCAGGAAATGGCTTTCGCAGGCGCGGCGCCGGACGAGCGGCTCGTGACGATTCAGACGCCCGGCGGGTCCGGGTCGCTGCGAGTCGCGGCAGGCATACTCCTTCGGGCGCGGCAGGACACCACGGTCTGGGTCAGCGAGCCGACCTGGAGCAATCACGTGCCATTGCTTGGCGATGCGGGACTGAAACTCAAACCCTACCCGTACTACGACACCCGGAAACACGTTATTCAGACCGATGCCATGCTGGACACGCTGCGCGCAGCGCCGAAGGGCGATGTCGTGCTGTTCCACGCCTGCTGCCATAACCCGTCGGGCCTCGACCCGTCGGTGGA
>CAMYMP010000587.1 GCA_947259435.1 uncultured Woeseiaceae bacterium | reverse complement strand
ATATGCCATCGACATTGTTGAGACGCGCGGTAATTGCCGCGACGGCAGCCGAATCGCCACCTCGGGCATTCGTGAATTCGAAATCGCCTACCGCGCCCATGTTGATCTCTTCCACCGCACCCGGCGCTTTTGCGATCGCTCCGCCCAGCTCGCCGATCAGTTTCTGATATGTTGCCATACCGCTGCCAGACGACATTTGCGTCCCGCAGCTCACGCTGCCCGGCTCGATGAATACGTCTGCGAGACGATAGATGACCGCAAAACTTTGCTGCAATGAACTATCGCGGGGTGCTTCAATCGCGAACATCTCATCGCCGTCCCAGATCAGCCCAGTTGGCATGCCGTCGAATATGACAATGCGGGCCCACGAATCTGTGTTGTCTTTCAGCTGACCGCGATAAATTTCAACGCCATCCGCGAGCGCATTACGGGGCGCCGCTGCGATCAGTGTTGTGTTGGGCTCGAGTTGCAGGTCGAATGTCTTGCCCATGGCATCGAAGCTGAGCGTCGACCTTCTTGCTTCGCCTGGCTTTTGACTCGATGCGTTACCTTGTGTGGTAACACTCAGCCGCTGCAGCGGCTCGAAATGCGATACGGTCACGCCGCTTGGCCCACCCGCATAGAGGGTCGGTGAGATGCTCAAAACAGCGCTTGCCGCTATCCATGTAAAGGCTTTCATAGAGACCCCGGGTGGTCTTCCTTGACGATGTATTAGCTAATCAAACCGACCTCTTCGCAACAAGGTACCAGCTAACGCTTATGGATAATGTCACGGCAAAAGTGTGCGCTGGTTCTCACTTTGACCGGCACTAGCAAATCATCCATCGTCGGAGCCTGGATCCAGCATGAGCGCACACTTGGCGCTCTCGCCAGTCGACTGCCAATGCTCGAATTGCTGTGCCGTGTACAAGTAGGATTGACCATCCAGCCGGTGCAGGTACATGTTCTCGAGAGGCTCGCCGCCGGCCGATTCCATCGACACTGTCTGACGGTCTATTCGATACTTGCCACGCAGCGGATACCCGGGAAACTGATTGACGACTTTACCTTCATCATTCACGACGACCTCATCGGTAAACCTCTCCCAAACGAACTGCCCGTCGGCCAGTGTGATCGTGCTGCCGGCGTACGCTATGCAGCTGGGCGCATAGGTTCCGTCGTGCGACACGCAGGCAGACAGAGTCGCGGCAAAACAGGCGATTGTGGCAACTCTGGAGGGTTTCATCCGGGCAGGGTACCAGACTCTGGGCGCCCGATGGTATCCTCGGCGGTCGACCCACAGGGGGAAGACAAGCATGGCTGGAAGAATAAAGAAATTTTTTAAATACACTGGACTGACTTTCGCGGTCGTGCTGGTGTTGGCTGGATCTTTTGCGGCTCATGAGTGGTACGCAAAACCTTTCTATATCAACAACTTCTTCAACCGCGCGTTTATCCAGTTCATTTGGGACAAGCCCGAAGTCCTGACCTCCATGGGGATGCTCGAGCAACTTGGGATAAATGGGCACAACGCCGAATGGAATGATGATTCCGAAGCGGCCACCGACAGAGACTTCGAGTTCCTGACCGAAATCATGGATACGTTGGCTGAGTACGACGAAGACAAGCTGACCGAAGATGAAAAGCTCTCTGTTAAGGTCCTGAAAGAACTATTGGGTAACCCGGAAGAGGATCGGAAGTACCGCTATCACAACTATCCTGTCAATCAGCTGTTCGGATTGCAGAATGCGATTCCGCGGTTTCTTGACACGTTCCATCAGGTCAACACCCGCGAGGACGCGGAGCACTACATCAGCCGACTGTCCAAGGTTGGCGTCAAGATGGACCAGAACATGGAAGGCCTGTTGATTCGCGAACAACGGGGCATTGTTCCGCCAACTTTCGTCATCGACAAGTCTGTCGGCATCATGAAAGAATTCGTCGACCAGCCTGCAGAGGAAAACGTGCTGTATGTATCCTTCAAAGAAAAGCTGGATGAAGTCGAAGAGATAGGTGATCCGGACCGACAAGCGCTGCTGGCGTCTGCGAGGACAGAGATCGAGAACGTCGTCTATCCCGCGTATCGGGGTTATGTAGATTACTTTACCGCGTTGCGTGCAAAATCGAATAACGATGCGGGCGTGTGGAAACTCCCGGATGGCAAGGCTTTCTACAACTATGCGCTGCGCCGCAACACGACGACGGAAATGACGGC
>CAMYMP010000586.1 GCA_947259435.1 uncultured Woeseiaceae bacterium | reverse complement strand
TGTAGCATTGTGCCCTGGGTTCCGATGCGGACCTTCGCCCCTGAATTCGCGCGCCATTGTATCAGTGTGACGGGCTCTGAATACACCCTTCGGGCACGTTGTTACTGACGAAACGAAAAGGATTGGTGCTCTGGGCGAGACTCGAACTCGCACGGCTTGCGCCACTGCCCCCTCAAGACAGCGTGTCTACCAATTCCACCACCAGAGCATTAGTCGCGTCGGGGCCTTTCGAGCA
The DNA here is from genome assembly GCA_947259435.1 of uncultured Woeseiaceae bacterium. The sequence continues at coordinate 1,968 of CAMYMP010000586.1, read as the reverse complement.
CTATTGGCTATCTTCCTCGGCTGGCATTTCGCCTTCAAGCGCCGGAAACTCATCGTCAAGCGTGGGCAACTGTTCCGTACCGTCGGCAGGCTCGAGCGCAGGCAAATCGGAACCCAGCGCATCCTCTTCCACAGCCGGCATGTCGCCGCTTTCCGCCTCGATGGCCGCTGGGCCCTCGAGCACACTTTCCGGGCCGGTTGTCCTCTGACTGCTCAAATAAGCGAGCGTGAGGCTGCTGGCAAAAAATGCGGTTGCCAGAATTGCCGTTGCGCGGGAGAAAAAGCTGCCGGACCCGCGCGCGCCGAATACCGTGCCCGATGCACCGGCACCAAAAGCCGCCCCCGCATCCGCACCCTTACCGCGCTGCAGCAGCACAAGCGCAATGATCCCGAGCGCGATCAGCGTGTGCACGATCAAAACGATTTTCTGAATATCTTCCATGTGTTCCTCAGCCTTCAGCGGCCGCCTCGGCGATCGCCAAAAAGTCAGCCGCTTTTAGCGACGCGCCGCCAATAAGTCCGCCGTCGATGTCCGGCATGGTCAGCAGTCCTGCCGCATTTTCCCCTTTCATGCTGCCGCCGTACAGAATTTGTGTTGCCGCAGCAATCTTGGCGTCGTGTTCAGCCAACAACGCGCGAATGTGGCGGTGCACCTCTTGCGCCTGCTCCGGGCTCGCCGTCTTGCCCGTGCCAATCGCCCAAACCGGCTCATAGGCTACGACGGCAGTCGCAAATGCCGCAATTCCGACTTTGTCGATTACGGCACCGAGCTGCTCCTCGACCACCGACTCGGTACTGCCGCTCTCGCGCTGCTCGAGCGTCTCGCCCACACACAATATGGGCTTCAGGCCCGCGCCGAGTGCAGCTTCGACCTTCTCGGCAACCGCGGCGCTGGTCTCGCCATAGAGTGCGCGTCGCTCGGAGTGCCCGACAATCACGTATTCGCAGCCAATATCGCGCAGCATGCCTGGCGCGACTTCGCCCGTGAACGCGCCGGATTCGTGCTCCGAAACCGTCTGTGCACCCACCGCAACGCCGCTGCCTGCGGCCTGCTCAGCAACCGCGGCCAGGTACGGAAAAGGGGGGCAAATCAACAGCCTGACGCGATCTGAGCGCGGCGCACCGGCAATGATGCCGGCGACCAATTCGGCATTCCCGGCCGAGCTGCCATTCATTTTCCAGTTGCCAGCAACGAGAAAGTCGCGCATTGACGTGTTATCCCAAGTTCAAAAGGCGCGCAAGGATACCGAGGCTATGCCGGCAAATCAACGCACCAGCAGGATCTCCTTGGCAGGCCGGGTCTCAGGCCGCGGCTTTGGCAACGACCGCGGCAAGCTGCTTTGCCAGCGCGACGACCTGATCTTTGTCACGGCCTTCGACCATTACCCGGATCACAGGCTCGGTGCCCGATGCCCGCAGCACGACACGGCCGGTGTCCGCAAGCTCGCCCTCGGCCGCCACGACCGCATCCTGGATAGCCTGGGACGTATCGGGATTGAGTGGTTTGTCCGTCCGCACGTTGAGCATCGTCTGCGGGTATTTCGGCATGCCTGACACCAACTCCGACAGCGGCTTGCCAGTCCGTTTCATCACCGCAAGTACCTGCAGCGCCGAGACGAGGCCGTCACCCGTGGTCGTCTGGTCCAGCACAATCATGTGACCCGAGGTCTCGCCGCCGATTACACCGCCGGTTTCCCGCATTGTTTCAAGTACGTATCTGTCCCCCACGCTGGCGCGCCGGAAATCGATTTGGGCGGCGCCGAGCGCATGCTCGAGTCCCAGATTGCTCATTACGGTACCGACAACGGGACCGGTCAGGCGCCCTTCGCGTTGTCGGGCCGTTGCAAGGGTGTATAACAGCTGGTCACCGTCAATGAGGTCGCCATTTTCGTCGACCATCACGACGCGGTCCCCATCCCCGTCAAGCGCGACGCCGACGTCCGCATTTAGCGCCGGCACGGTCAACTGC
>CAMYMP010000585.1 GCA_947259435.1 uncultured Woeseiaceae bacterium | reverse complement strand
ACGTTCCGGGCAACATGGTTCCGTCCCGGCGAGCCGATCGATGTACAGTTCAGCGGTAATTCCCTCGAAGAACTCAGCCTGATCGGTGAAGAGGTCAAGCAGCGACTGGCAACGTACCCCGGCGTGTTCGAGATTGGCGACAGCCTCTCGGACGGGAAGGAGGAGCTGCGCGTCGAACTGACGCCGCAGGGACATCTGCTGGGCCTGACCCGTAATGACATCGTCGGTCAGGTCGGGCAAGGCTTCAAAGGCTTGCAAGCGCAGCGAATACAGCGCGGACGTGACGATATCCGCGTTTTGATCCGCTATCCGATCGATGAGCGCAGAACGATATCTGCACTGAACGAAATGCTGATCGCCGCGCCGAATGGACGTCTTGTGCCGCTGTCAAACGTAGCAACTCTACAGCCCGGCCGCGGCCCATCGCAGATTACGCGAATAGACCATTACCGTGTACTTAACGTAACCGCAGACGTTGACAAGGAAGAGGTCAACATGACTGTTCTGCAGGCGGACCTGCGCGCCTTCATCGATTCAGTCGTGGCCAAATATCCGTCGATCCGCTACACCATGGAAGGCGAACAGAGTGAACAAAAGAAATCCTTCGCAAGCCTGATTAGCGGATTGATCATCGTGCTCGGCGTTATCTACTGCCTGCTGGCGTTGCCGCTCAAGTCCTACGTGCAGCCGCTCGTCGTTATGTCAGTCATACCGTTCGGTGTCATCGGCGCAATCATCGGCCATTGGATAATGGGCTATTCGCTGTCCATACTGAGCCTGCTCGGGTTCATGGCATTGGTCGGCGTAGTGATTAACGATAGTCTCGTGCTGGTCGACTTCGCGAATCGGCGTCATCGAGCCGGTGAGCCCGTCGAATCCGCTGTAGAGCGTGCGGGCGTAGTCCGATTCAGGCCCGTGATGCTAACGTCCCTGACAACGTTTTTCGGCCTGCTGCCGCTGCTGCTCGAGCGCTCGACGACCGCGCAGTTTCTTATTCCGATGGCTATATCGCTTGGCTTTGGCATATTGTTCGCGACATTCATAACGCTGATACTCGTCCCGACGAATATCTTGATTGCGCATGAAATTGGCGAGCGGCTGCGTACTGCGCTCGGATTGCCGATCAGGGTGGACGCTGATCTGGGCACGCGAACGGAGTTGCAGGATTCCGTCTAGCAAAATCATGAACACCAGCCATGACCTCGTGGTCGACGTTATCGATAACGGTAGCGTCAGCGGCCAGCAGCTGCTCGTTGTCGGCCTTTGCATGTTTTTTAACATGCTCGACGGCTTCGATATCACGGCGATGGCTGTCGTTGCGGGTGCGGTCTCCGGTGAACTCGGTCTGACTGCGGACAGGCTCGGCTGGATTTTCAGTTTTGCTTTGCTCGGAATGATGGCGGGTGCGATGTTTGTTGCACCGATGTCCGACCTGATCGGCCGCCGCAAAATCATTATCGCCGGCGTAACCCTGGTAGGTGTATCCATACTGTTCACGGCCAATGCGTCGACGCTTGGCGAATTCATAGTGCTGCGATTCGTTTCCGGTGTCGGTGCGGGCGCGATGCTGGCGTGCCAGGCAACGCTGGCCGCGGAATACAGCCCGGAGAAATACCGCGCCCTGTCTGTTGCAGCAGTTACGTCCGGCTATCCCCTCGGCGCGATGTTCACGTCGGTCGCCGCCGGGATGATCATGCCCGAGTACGGCTGGCGCGGGATTTTCTGGCTTGGAGGCGGCCTGACGCTGAGCATGGGCTTTGTTGCCTGGCTCCTGATTCCCGAGTCGATCAAGTATTTGTTCGAGCGCCGCCCCGGCAACGCGCTGGAGCGGGTCAACAAGATTCTGCGCAAACTCAGGAAAGAAACGCTGCGTGAATTGCCTGTCGTTACCGCCGCGGTGTCAAGTCAGAAGTCGGGCATGTTCGCGACGATGCTCAAACTCCTGGCGAAACAGCACATCAGGACCACGCTCACCTTGTGGACAACTTTCTTTCTTTGCTTCGCGACGCTGTATTTTCTCCTGAGCTGGATCCCCAAGCTCATGGAGGACGCCGGTTACGGTTTTGACGTCGGCCGTCAGGCGTTTTTCCTCTTCAATCTTGGCGGCGTCATAGGTATTTATCTGCTGGGCATCCTGTCAACACGCTGGAAACTGACGAATCTGATCTTCGCGTTGCTGTTCCTATCAGCGATCGGCATGGTG
>CAMYMP010000584.1 GCA_947259435.1 uncultured Woeseiaceae bacterium | reverse complement strand
AATTTTCAGACAAAAAACATACTTTTTTTATGATGCATCTTGAATGTAGTTTGTTTCGTTTTGGGCAATTAATATAGTTACTCGAAAATTGAAACAAATTATCTGTTGTTTCAATTTTTATTTTGTAGAAACAATAATTTTTTTCACATTCGTTCTCCGGAAATTTATACTTACTATCAGAAATTTCAATAAATATAGACTTTTTCATTGTGACCTCCCTGGTCATGGATGCGCCGTCAGTGACGATTTGTTGCCTTGGCTGTACTCATAACGCCTGCGCAATCAGCCGGTTGACAGGCCGAAGTGCGAACTCGCCCACAATGTGCGCCGAGTTGCCGGTGCTATGATTGCCCGCACTCGTTAGTTTGTGGGTTTCGGCCCGGCTTCATATGACATTGATGCGCCGATGAAAATACTGTCGCATGCCATTGCTATCAGCAACCTTATTCTGCTTGCAGCATGCAGCAAGGAGCCGCCACCTGTTTCCGTAAGCGAATTCACGGAAAATCCGCGTCTTCTGGAAGCCACGATGGTCCGCTGCGCCCAGAATCGCGCTGAAACCAAGTACGAGGCCGGGTGCGTCAATGCGCGCGAGGCCATCAACCGCCTTGAAGCCGCTGAGGAGAAAGTGCGGCGCCAGGAACTCGAGAAGCAGTCGGAGCGAAAGCGCAAGGCGCTCAGGCGTACGCAGGAAGCGGCGGCGGCAGCACGACGGCGCACACTTGAGGAGCGGCGGCGCAGGGAAGAAGAGGAATACCTCGGGCTGTTCGATCAATCCTCGCCTGACACCGCACAGCCAGCGATAGGCGCGGACACGGCCGGCGGCAGCGCACCGATGCCCGCGGGAAATGCGCCAACGGTCGATCTCAACCCAGCGCCAGAGGCAGTCGAACAACAGCCGGACGCCGCTGAGCCGCCGCCGGAAGTCGGCACTGACCTGAACGCAATAAGAGAAGAACTCAAGCGCCGCCAGGAACCGCCCGAAGATTAATTGGAAATTAATTGGGGTCGAACCGGAGTTTTCTAAAAAGTCCGGTTCGACCCGATTTAAGTGGGCATGCTTTTGACGTGCAGGTCACGTTGCGGGAACGGGATCTGGATGCGTTTTTCATGGAATTTCCTGTACACCGCGCAGTTCAGTTCATGAATCATACGGCCACGGTCGACGGGCCGATCGATCCAGCATAGCAATTCGAAATCGAGACTCGAATCTCCGAAGCGCCGAAAACGCACCCGGGGTTCGGGTATCGCGCACACTTCTTCGTGATCTGCCGCAACCGCTGCCAGTGCCTCGATGACCTGGTCGACGTCGCTGCCGTATGCAACCCCGACGGGAATCCTGATGCGATGCTTTGGGGACGGCCCGCCAGCTTCATTAATGATCTTCGTGTTGCCAAGTATACCGTTGGGTATGGTGATTTCGACGTCGTCGCGGGTCAGGATGCGCGTGCTGCGCAAGCCGATGAACGTCACCTGGCCGCGCTCGCCGGAGTCGAGAATGATGAAGTCGCCGACCTTGTATGGCGCGTCTGCGGCGATAGAAAAACCGGCAAACAGGTTCGATAAAGTGTCCTTTGCCGCAAAACTGAGTGCCAGCCCGACAATGCCCGCAGTCGCGAGCCACGCTGCAACGTCGATGTTCCAGGCGAGGAAGATGAAGTAAATTGCCAGCGCCAGCAACGCGATCTTGAACACGTTGTTGAGCAAAGGCAGCATGCCCGCGCTCAGCGTCTTGCTGGTTCCGCTACGCGATACGGCCGTCAGTACGATCTGGACCAGGCTGCGGAAAAAGCTGTACCAGACCAGTATCGCGATCGTCTTCAGTATTCCCAGCGTGAGGAATTCCGGCGCCTGGGGCAGCTGGATACGCACCGTCGCCAGGCTAAGACCCAGTAAGACGAAAGAGAGGAACACCGGTCGGTGCAGCAGGGCGATGAAGTCATCATCAAGACTGGTTTGCGACCGGCTGACGACCTGGCCGATCACGCGCGAAATTATAAAGTCGGCGATCTTGCCGACGACAATGAAGGCGACGGCGATTGCAACGGCCTGTACGTAGGCGTTAGGCCCCAGCAGCTGGGCCCATGCCTGAGTCTGTTCGAGTATATCCTGCAAAAGAAACGCTCTTCAGCGCGGTCGTGGTCAGTTGCGAATGTCGTCCGGGTCGTTATTCATGCCATAGGTACGAACTTCCGAGGGCCTTCGTT
>CAMYMP010000583.1 GCA_947259435.1 uncultured Woeseiaceae bacterium | reverse complement strand
AGCGGCCGTCAGGCAATCTCCTATATCAGGGAGATTTCCATTCCATCTGGGTACAATCCGACATCAAGTAACTACGGAGATGGTGTGTCGATACTGGGGGAAATCAAACGACGTAAAGTCTTTCAGGTCGCTGCAATCTACGGGGTTACGGCCTGGTTGATCATTCAGATCATCGATGTCGTTAACGAACCTTTAAGCCTGCCGGAGTGGCTTGATACAGTCGTTATTGTCCTGCTCGCAGTAGCGTTTCCCGTCGCGTTGATTCTGGCCTGGGCGTTCAACCTTACGCCTCAGGGCGTGGTACGTGACCGGGGAACGACAGGCGCAGCTCCGTCCAAAAGTGGGCGGGAAGTCGCGTACGTTCTGATCGGTCTGCTGGTACTTGCCATCGCTTGGGCCGTCTATCGCGTGGAATTTGCTCCCGCCCCAACCGAAGTCGAAACTGTTGTTGAGGAAACTCAACGAGAGGTTTTGCCTAATTCTGTGGCCGTGCTGCCGCTCGAGAACTTAAGCCTCGACCCCGAAAATGCCTTCTTTGCAGCAGGCATACACGACGAGCTCCTGAATCAGCTGGTGAAGATAAAGGATCTCAATGTGATCGCACGCACATCGGTCTTGCGTTACGCCGACAAAGGAGACATGACCATCTCGGCGATTGCCGACGAGCTTAAAGTCGAAGCCGTCATGGAGGGGACCGTGCGCTATGGGGGCGACAGTGTACGAATTACGGCGCAGCTGATTGATGGAGATAGCAACACCCACCTGTGGTCGCAGACGTATGAAAGTGAGTTCGATGCCGAGAACATCTTTGCCATCGAGTCAGACATTGCGATGCAGATCGCGGCAGCGCTCGAAGCGGAATTGTTACCAGCCGAACAGGCGAGCATCGAGAAGCTGCCGACTGCTTCGACGGAGGCGTTAATACTCTATCTCAAGGCGAGGGCCAGCGTCGTTGATCTGGGGCCTTTGATGCCTGCGGAGTGGAGCGAGAACCTGCATCGCTATCTCGATGCAGCCCTGCTGGCTGACCCAGAGTTCGCCCTGGCCCATGCCTTGAAGGCTTACGAGTACGCTTTGTCCACAGCCCGCACCTTTCGGTTATCGGATGACGAGGCAGTTGCCCGGCGAGAGGCACTTACGAGCGAACATGCGCGGAAGGCCCTCGACCTGGATCCGGACCTGGGAATTGCGTACGGAGCACTGGCGGTGGCACACATGTTCGGTCTTCGCTGGAGTGAAGCTCAAGCGGCCTGGGAAAGGGCCTACAAGCTGAGCCCCGGTGACCCCGATATCCTGGGAGACTTTGGCTATTTTGCAGCGGCAACCGGTCAATCCGACCTGGCCATTCGTCTGGCTCGACATGCTGTTGAGGTAGCGCCCAACAGCGCCCAGACGCTTTCTGTCGCAGGGTTCGCGTTCATCTTTGCGGGCGACTACGACGAGGCCGCGAGGATCGAACGTAAGGCAATCACTCTGGATCCCGCATTCTTTTTCTCGTATCAGATGCTTGGCCTGGTCGAAGCCGCTCGCGGCAACCATGCGGACGCGCTAAAACAACTTCGATTCGCAGAGGAGTTATCACGCGGCATTCCTTCGGCAGACGTGATGTCCAACCTGGCCTATGGCTACGGACTGATCGGACAGCGTGAAGACGCAATACGGATGCTCACGCAGATCGAGAGCGTGGCTACCGAATACCATGTCGGGGCTGCGAGCTGGGCGCTAACCTACCTTGGCGTAGGAGACGAGGAACGTGCACTGGAATTCCTGGAGTCGGCCAGCGACGTTACGCAAGGCGGCGAAGGCTACCTGGCGCTGACGTATCTGGTTGGCAATGCATTCAGCGATCCCGTCTTGGAGCAGCGGACGTTTGTAGAAGCGCGTCGTCGGTTGAGTTTGAGAGATGAGCTGTAGCGTCGTGCATTAGCTTGGCCTCACAAGCGGATTGATGATCGTCTGCTATTGGCCGTTAGCGGCCATGCTATTGTCCAGATACGACAGATTTTCGTGTCCGCTTTACCGTCGAAACCGGACATTGAGCTAATATCGGTGTGAAGGGCCGCTTTTGACCCAAAGCGAACCGTCGCGTTTTCACAGCCACCCTGTTTAGAGGCTAATAGTTCTTCTCATGAAACTGAAACTTTCTGAGCTTGCCAACATTGCCGAAGTCATAGGTGCTTTCGCAGTTGTAGTGTCTCTTATTTACGTTGGT
>CAMYMP010000582.1 GCA_947259435.1 uncultured Woeseiaceae bacterium | reverse complement strand
GCCGTCGATAAAAGGCGCCGTTGCACTGACTCTGGGATTCTCGACGGCGGCTGCCGACAGCGTCTGCCAGTCGCTCATCCTGCCATCGATGTCCTCGATACTCGCGTGCGCGGTCATGGCCAGCAGACGATCCTGAAGCTCGCGTTCGAAACCATTGACGACCGACAGCACCAGGATAAGTACGGACACGGCAATCGCAATGCCGAGCATCGAAATTGCAGATATCAGCGAGACGAATCGGTTGCTGCTGCGTGAGCGCACGTAGCGACTGCCAATCCAGAATTCGAAGCTCCGGCTCATCGCACTATTCGTAGCGCAGCGCCACGGCGGGCTTGACCAGCGCGGCCCGGCGCGCGGGGTACAGTGTCGCCAGCGATGTCAGCACGAAGGCCGAGACGGCAATCGTGACGACGTCTGCAGTTTCAAGTTCCGACGGGATTCGGGTCACGTAGTAGACGTCACCCGGCATGATCTGGAAGCCAAGCAGCTGCTCGAGCGCAGGGACGATGACTGGCACGTTTATCGCGACAATGACGCCCAGAAGGACGCCTATGAAGACGCCGGCCCAGCCGATTACGGCACCCTGCACGAAAAACACGCGCACGACGCCGCCTGATTGCATGCCGAGCGTGCGCAGGACAGCAATGTCAGTGGTCTTATCCGTCACGACCATGACCAGGCTCGCAACGATATTGAATGCCGCGACGCCGATGATGAGCGACAGAATCAGCGACATCATCATCTTCTCGAGCCGGATCGCCCGAAAGTAGCTGGCGTTCTCGATGGTCCAGTCACTGCTTATGACCCCATCGCCGAGGCGCTCACTCAGTCTTTTTGCAATCGCCGGCGCGGCCATGACGTCGTCAGCCCGAAACCGGATCGCCGACAGCTCGTCACCAAGACCGACAATCCCGGCTGCATCCCGGGCATTCACGAGCGCGAGCCGATCGTCATGGTCCTGCAGCCCGGCCTCGAATACCCCGCGAAGCACGAATCTCTCCAGAACTGGCTCCAGGGTACCGTCGCCGACCGGTCGTGGAATCAGCAGAACGACGCCGTCGCCAATTCGAACGCCGAGATCGAGCGCCAGCAAACGCCCGAGAATAATGCTGCGAGCATCGGGCTGCAGTACGTTGAGCGTGCCCTCGATAAGATTGATCGTGTCACCGGACAGGTCCTGCTCGAACGCCGGATCAACGCCATGTACCAGCACCGCGCGGAGGTCACGGCCAGATTGAATCATACCCTCCATTTGCACGATCGGCGCCGCCGCTGCGATGCCCGGTTCTGCGGCAACCTCGCTGACCAGCCTGCGCCAATTTTTGGTAACGCGGTCCGGGCCGGTTACGTAGCCGTGCGCTGACATGCTCAGCAGTCTTGAACGGAGTTCGCCTTCAAAACCGTTCATAACCGAAAGGATCACGATCAGGGCTGCGACTCCGAGGGCGATACCGAGTAGCGAGATCAGCGTGATGAAGGAGACAAACCGGGTACGGCGCTTCGCACGCAGGTAACGAAGCCCAACGAAGAGTTCGACGGGGTTGATCATCGCGGTGAATTAAACCACATCGACACCACCGTATCCCGCCTGACGGGAGACCCGGTGGCATGGTATCGGTGTGTGCGCTGGAGCGTCGTGCGTAGCGCCGCGACGCAGGACGCCAAAGCAAGCGCAGAACGATACGAGCGAGCCAGGGATGGCGAGCGAGGTAAAGCGAGAGCGCATACCCGATGCCGTGCCCGTAGCTGGGCGATTGGCCGATCGCGGCTGAATTCGGCGCATTTCGTGAACTGTTTCACAATTCTTGGCGAAGACTAAAAACCTTTGAAATCAACTGTTTTTTGGCATCACTTAGAGTGATATAGTCGCAATCACCTGAAGGAGAAGCTGTGATGGCCAAACTGCGGATATTGACTGTTTTTGCCCTGTTTTTCGGTGCGTTCGGCACGAGTGCGGCCGACACCCTCGATATGGAGGGCATGGCGCCGGATGCTGACACTTCCCGGCCGACCCGCGGAATGACCGCAGCGAGTGTCGAATCCAAATTCGGCTCGCCGCAATCCAAAGTGGCGCCTGTCGGCGACCCGCCAATATCGCGCTGGGAGTACCAGGGCTTCGTCGTATTTTTCGAGTACGACCGAGTTATCCACGCCGTGGTCAAGCGCGCGCCGTCAAATTAACGATTATCAATAGCGCCCGGGCAGGCAACTGCCCGGGCGTTTTTTTGTGTGATAATTCCGGGCCGCCGATCCAACGACGACGCCTGTGGCCCATAACAATCTACTGACACCGGCAACGCTGAAGATTCCACAGCCAGGGCACAGCTGTGGCTGGGGCCGTCTGATTGGTGCCAGCGCGGCACTGGCCGCTGCCGAGCTCGCCGGTCGTTTTGACGGTCCGCTGCTGGTGCTCGCTGATGATCCACAGCAGGCCGATCAGCTCGAGGCCGAGATTCGATTCTTTGCCGGTGACGTCGTCGATGTGCGCCATTTCGTCGAATGGGAAACCCTGCCGTGGGACAGCTTTTCGCCACACCAGGACATCATTTCTGAACGGCTGTCCGTTCTTGCAACGCTGCGGGACATAAAATCGGGAATCATCGTCGCGTCAGCGCCAGTATTGCTGCAACGACTCCCACCGCTCGATTACGTCGCAGCACGCTCGCTATCCCTGCGCACGGGTCAGACGCTGCCCCGTGAAGCCTTTATCGATTCACTGACGGCCGCCGGCTATCTGCGGCTGCCGCAGGTCGGAGAACATGGCGAATTCGCTGTCCGTGGCTCGCTGATCGATGTCTTCCCGATGGGCTCGCCCCAACCGATTCGCATCGATTTCTTCGACGACGACGTCGAGACTTTGCGGTACTTCTCGCCCGAATCTCAGCTGTCGGCGGACCTTATCGATGCGATTGACGTGTTGCCAGCCAGGGAAGTACCAATGGACGCCGATTCGATTCGCGCATTTCGCGAGCGATATCGGGAGCGTTTCGAGGGGCAACCGGCAAAGTCTCGCGTTTATCGGGAAGTCTCGGAGGGCATCGCCCACGGCGGTATCGAGTATTACCTGCCGCTCTTCTTCGATAAGACCGCGAGCTTGAGCGACTACCTCCCCGAGGACTGCGTCGTGCTCGCACCGCATGCCCTCGAGTCCGTTCTGGATCGATCCTGGGCCGAGATCGAAGAACGCTATGATCTATGCAGGCTCGACCCGGAGCGGCCCATACTCTCGGCAAATGAGACGTTTTACACACCTGCTGCAGTGCTGGCTCAGCTGGAGCATAAGCGGCAGATTCGCTTTTCCGCACAGACCCTGGCCGAGCATCGCGACAATCTGAACCTGCCGACTCGACTACCACCAGCCCTGAAGATCGAGGCTCGGTACGAAGACGCGGCGGGTGCATTGATGCGCTTTCTCGACACCTTCGAAGGCCGCGTCCTGTTCACCAGCGATTCCGCCGGCCGGCGTGAGCAGGTCTTCGACATGCTCGCTGGCCGCGGACTCGACCTGACGCGTGTCGACGACTGGGTTGATTTTGCACAGAGTGGCAAACGCGTCGGCGTCGCCGTTGCACCGATCGAAAGTGGCGTTCTGCTGCCAGACGCCGGCATCGCTATCATCAGTGAACAGCAGCTTTTCGGGGAAAGGGTACGGCAGAAAAGCAGACGCCGTCGAATCGAACGCGACCCCGAGACGATTATTCGCCAGCTCAACGACCTCGAGGCAGGTTCGCCAGTCGTGCATGCCGAATACGGTGTCGGCCGCTATCTCGGCCTGACGACGCTCGACGCTGGCGGCATCACCGCGGAATTTCTCGAACTCGAGTATGCCGAAGGCGACAAGCTCTACGTTCCTGTGCATGCCCTCGAGCTTATCTCTCGCTACACGGGCGCTTCGCCTGAAAATGCACCCCTGCACCGTCTTGGCAGTGATCAGTGGGCAAAGGCACGTAAGCGCGCGATACGTAAGGTTCGCGACGTTGCGGCCGAGCTCCTCGATGTGTACGCACGCCGAGCCGCACGCCCGGGACATAGCTTTCGCTGGCCCGAGAGCGAATACCGGGCGTTCGAAAGCGGCTTTCCCTTCGAAGCCACGGACGACCAGGCGCGAACCATTGACGAGGTATTGCAGGATCTGTCGTCCGGCCAACCCATGGACCGAATTGTCTGTGGCGACGTCGGTTTCGGCAAGACCGAGGTCGCCTTGCGGGCATCTTTTGCGGCCGTTCATGGCGGCAAGCAGGTCGCGATTCTCGTACCAACGACGCTGCTCGCACAGCAGCACGGGCAGAGCTTTAATGACCGTTTTGCGCAATGGCCGATTCGCGTCGAAGTGTTGTCGCGCTTCCAGACGCCGAAAACGGTCAAATCAATCATCGCGGGCCTGCGCGCCGGGACTGTCGACATCGTTATCGGCACGCACCGCCTGTTGCAGCACACCAAGGACATCAAGAATATCGGCCTCGTCATCATAGACGAGGAGCATCGTTTCGGCGTGCGCCACAAGGAAGCGATCAAAGCCCTGCGCAGCGATATCGACGTGTTGACGCTGACGGCAACACCGATTCCAAGGACACTGAACATGGCCCTTGGCGGTATCCGCGATATGTCATTGATTACGACGCCGCCGGCCGAACGCCTCGCCGTGAAGACTTTCGTTACCGAATGGAACGACGTCCTGATACGAGAAGCGTGTCTGCGCGAGATCAGGCGCGGTGGGCAAGTGTATTTCATCCATAACCGCGTTGAGGATATCGGGCGGGTCGGTGAGCAACTAACGGCGCTTGTGCCGGAGGCCAGGATTCGCGTCGGCCATGGACAGATGCCCGAACGTGAACTCGAACAGGTCATGCTCGACTTCTATCACCGGCGCTTCAACGTTCTCTTATGCACGACAATCGTCGAAAGCGGTCTCGATGTGCCGACCGCCAATACGATCATTATCAATCGGGCCGACCGGTTCGGTCTGGCACAACTGCACCAGCTCCGCGGCAGGGTGGGCCGTTCGCACCATCGCGCCTACGCGTATCTTGTTGCGCCGCCAAAAGCTGCGCTGACCGTAGACGCGGTCAAGCGACTCGAGGCTATAGACTCACTCGAAGACCTCGGCTCTGGTTTTACGCTGGCTACGCACGACCTCGAAATCCGCGGTGCCGGCGAGCTGCTCGGCGACACGCAGAGCGGACAAATCCAGGAAATCGGCTTTTCTCTCTATACCGAGCTGCTCGGTCGTGCGGTTGAGTCGCTGCGCGCCGGACATGAGCCCGACCTGGAAGGCCCGCTCGATACGGGCGTCGATATCAACCTGCACATTGCCGCCTTGCTGCCGGATGACTACGTGCCCGATGTTCATTTGCGGCTCATTCTCTACAAGCGCATATCGGGCACCAAGTCACAGCACGAACTGCGCGAGCTTCAGGTTGAACTGATCGACCGATTCGGCCTGCTGCCGGTCCCGGCGAAAAACCTGCTGCGCATTGCTTCGATCAAGCAGACCGCGCTTGCGCTGGGCATCGAAAAGATCGATGCCGCCGATAGCGGTGGCTACCTCGTATTCGGACAGCAGAGCCACATCGACCCTGTCGCGCTCGTTCAATTAGTGCAAAATGACAACCTGACTTACAAGCTTCAGGGCTCACATCGACTGCGGTTTCGCCAGGATCTGAGCGATATTGAGCGGCGCTTTGACGCCGTCGAGAAACTTCTGGAGCAGCTCGCCGTCAAAGAAACATCGGCGATGACTGGCTAGCCGCAAACACGTCAACGAGCGAGATTATGAGACAAATCCGGATATTCGCGATTTTCACTTTGTTTTCACTGGTCGCAAGCGCTCAGGAGGAACTGCCGTTAGAGCTCCTCGAAGAAGTAGAAGTCGTGCGCCGCTACACGGTCGAAGTAATCGTGTTTTCTTATGAAGAAAATGTTGCTTTGGGAACAGAAATTTTCGTTCCTGACGCACCACCCGTCGAGGAGGATCTGTTGCTCGACATCGATGCAATGGATTTGGAATCACAGCTCGCAGAAGAGCTGCCGGTGGACGACGAACTCACGGCGGTCGGAATGGAAGCCGAATCACCTGCCAGGGAACTCGAGCTGGAGCTCCTGGCGGAGGACGAGCTGACGCTTGGCAAGGTCGCAAGGCAATTCGCATTGCTCGACGTTTACGAAACGATCATGCACGTTGGCTGGACTCAGCCAACCTACCCGCAGGAAGAAACGCTGCCGGTCGCGTTGCGTATACTCGGCAACCCGCCAGAAGGACTCGATGGGAGCTTCACGCTTTATCTGAGTCGCTACCTGCACCTTGTCGTTGACCTTGCGCTCGACGCGCCGGACAACAGTGACGAGTCGTTCCCGGTCGATCAGCCCATTTACAACAATGATCCGGTCCGTAGCTTCGGCGACTCGAGGCGACAGAACGAAGACGCATTCGGTCGGGTGCCCCAGCCGGTGCGCTTTCGCATCCAGGAAAACCGCATCGTCAAGAATGGCGAACTTCGCTACTTCGATCATCCGAAATTCGGTGTTCTTGCGAAAATCACGCGTGTCGAGGAAGAGGACGAGGACGACGAGACGGAAGAAAATGCTGCTGAGGCGCTACTTGGCGTCTCCGGATAGCAGCGCGTCGATAAACTCTCTGGCTGAACGCTTTTTATCGGACGCGCTGCCGACCCCGACGCGAAACGAGACGGTTACGAACTTGGAGACTGTCGAGCGCGGGTGATGCAGGCCGAGATCGCGAACGGCTGCCGATATTCGCTTCGCAAACTCATTTACGCCATCCTTATCCGACGCGTGTGATAACACGATTAACTCGGCACCATCGAGTCGTCCTACGACATCGCTCGCACGCCTCAAGCAGCGGCGTATTGCCTGCCCCACGCGACGAAGGCACGAATCAGCCGCATGCCGCCCGAACACATCAACGTAGGCGTCAAAATCATCCAGGGTAAAGACCACGAGGGACAATGTGCTTTTTTCCCGCGCCGCCACCGCCCAGTCATGCGCGAGAACCTCGCGAAAGGCCCGCCCGTTCAATAGGCCCGTAACCGGATCATTTCTCGACAGGTCCCGGATGCGCCGTTTCGCATTGAGCAGCTCGTGATGCATCTCACTACCGGCGACCCCGCCGCCCCCCCCTGCTCCACGCCAAAACGCTACATAGAAGCGTGCATCTGACTCAGTCGGCAACAGTAGCGGCTTCAGTGCCAGAAGATAATCCTTGCCGCCCAGTTCAACCGGAAAGCTGGTTTCCTGCTGCGAACGCACGGTTTCGGAGATTTCCAAAGCGAACTCGCGTCCGACGAGCTGCTCGATGACGTCGGCAAACGGCTTGCCGCGAGTATCCTGACCACCGATCGACTCGAAGGCCGGATTGCTCAATTCGACTGGCCAGTCCGGATGATCGACGCGAACGATGACAAGCGGCTCCGAGGACGACTCAATAACCTGCTTGAGGATTTCCCGTTTGATGGGCATCAGCGCGACCTGAAAAACTCTTTGAGCACCTGCATGGCCTGTATCTTCGCCGTCAGGGTACTGGATTCGACATCTTCGTGTATCGGCTTTTGGCCGCGGCCGGCGGCACGATTGACGATCATTGACAGGCAGGCATAGTCGATTTCGAGTTCCCGGGCGAGGCTTGCCTCCGGCATGCCGGTCATGCCGACATAATCCGCGCCATCACGTTCGAGGCGGTCGACTTCAGCCGGCGTCTCGAGCCGCGGACCCTGCGTCGCTGCGTAGACACCCCCGTCATAGCAATCCACGCCGGCTGCTTGTGCTGCCGCAAGCAGCGCCTCACGGACCCATGCACAGAAAGGTGTCGTGAATTCAATGTGCGCGAAATCGGCTTGTTCCCCATCGTAAATGGAGTGTGCGCGGCCCCAGGTGTAGTCGATTATCTGGTCAGGCACAGCGAGTTCGCCCGAGTCTCGCTTATCCGATACGACACCAACTGTGTTCAACGCGATGACCGCATTAACACCGAGCTCCTTTAGCGCGAGCAGATTCGCCCGGTAGTTGATGACGTGTGGCGGCAATGTGTGATTATCGCCGTGCCGGGGCAAAACGTACACAAACTGCTCATCGAACCTCACGCTCTGGATCGGCGCTGAGGGCGGACCAAATCGGGTCGAAACATCGTGGCTCTCGCCAACGCCTGCAAACGCGTCGAAACCGCTGCCAACGATGATCGCGAACCGCGCGTTCATGCATCGAGTTCCAGTGGTGGCGGTTCGCTGCAACGCGCCAGAGCCAGGTTTGCCTGTTGCCACTCGTCGCTCGCGCGCAGCGATTCGCGCAGAACGTGACCTGTGCCGTGAAGTCGCGCCAGCCGGACCAGGGACAACGGATTTGAATAATCGTTGAGCGCCTGAACGGCCTGCTCGGCGCGACGGCGATCGTTGCAGATCAGCACCATGTCGCATCCTGCCGCAAGAGCGCGTCTCGCTCTGCGGCGCATCGATCCATAAGCGCTCGTCGCTTTCATGCTCAGATCATCACAGAAGATCGCGCCGCCAAACCCAAGGCGCGTGCGCAGTTCCCGTTCGATCCAGAATTCGGAGAAGCCCGCCGGCAGATCGTTGAGTTCGCGGTACACAACGTGCGCGAGCATCACACCGGCGATGTGCCCGTTGTTGATCAGCCTCTCATACGGCCGCATGTCATCCAGGATATCGCCGTACTCGCGGCGATCGACGGGCAACTGCAGATGAGAATCGGCGACAACCGCTCCATGCCCGGGAAAATGCTTGGCGACCGCTGCCATGCCCGCACGGCGCAGGCCGCGTGAGAACGCCGCCGCCAGCTCACTGACGGCATCCGGCTGCCCGTGAAACGCGCGATCTCCAATAATCTCACTAACGCCCCAATCCAGGTCGACGCATGGTGCGAAGCACAAATCGATGCCCGCCGCACGCAGTTCGGAGCCGATGAGCCAGCCCGCGCGGTTTGCGAGATCGGACGCCACGTCAGGATCGCTGTCGAATTCATGGCCAAGATGGCGCATTGCCGGAATCTCACTGAATCCCTCGCGAAATCGCTGCACGCGACCGCCCTCATGATCGACGGCAACCAACAGCGCCGGGCTCCTGAGCGCACGAATTTCGGCCACCAGGTCTGCGATCTGCGCCGGCGACTCGTAATTGCGCGTGAACAGTATCACTCCGCCGACAGCCGGCTCCCGCAGTAGATCGCGGTCGGCCGGCGTCAGCGTGACACCGTCGATATCGAGCATCACTGGTCCGAGCGACATATAATGATTCTACAAAACTCTCATAACTTACTGAAATATAATTACTTATTAAATACCGCAATCGACTCCACATGGGCCGTGTGCGGAAACATATCTATGATACCTGCCGCCTCGCAACGATAGCCGTGTTCATTCACGAGCGTACCGGCATCACGCGCCAGCGTCCCGGGATGACAGGAGACATATACAATACGCTCCGGGCCGATGCTCTTCATGGCGGCAACAATCTCGGCCGCGCCGCTGCGCGCCGGATCCAGCAGCACTTTGGTCCAGCCCTCGCGAAGCCAGGTTTCCGCGCCGTCGATTGCGCTCAGGTCCGCCAGCCGAAACGAGACATTGTGCAGGCCATTCGACGCGGCATTCTGAGTAGCCGCATGGACCAGTACCGCCTCGCCCTCGACTCCCAGAACCGACCCGGCCCTGCGCGCGAGCGGCAGCGAGAAATTGCCAATACCACAATACAGGTCCAGGACACGGTCATCCGGGCCCGGGTCGAGCAGTTCGATGGCCTGGTGCACCATGCGGCGATTGATCTCGCTATTCACCTGGACGAAACCCGCGGCGTCAAAGGCAATACGCACGTCGAACTCAGCAAGATCGTAGTAGAGAGCGTCTGCGGGCGATTCGGGATACAACAACGTGATCGAGTCGAGGCCGCCGGGCTGCAGATAGATGCGCAGCTCGTGCCTGGCACCGAAATCCTCGAGAAGCACCTTATCCTGCGCGGTCGGCGCATCAAGCACGCGAAAAACGAGCGCGACAGCATTATCGGCGACGGCGACTTCAACTTGCGGCAGCCGCGCGCGTATCGACAAGCCGCCGATGAGTTCGCTCAGGGGATCGATTAAGCTGTCGACTGGCTCAGCGAGCACTTCGCAACGGTGCATGTCCGTGATGAACGGCGCGTGCCGCTCGCGAAATCCAACCAGCACCCTGCCTTTTGCCTGCACATCCTTGACGGCCAGCCGCGCACGACGGCGGTAGTTCCAGATCGGCCCGGTCATCGGCTCGAACCAGCGGTCCGGTGAGACCTTGCC
>CAMYMP010000581.1 GCA_947259435.1 uncultured Woeseiaceae bacterium | reverse complement strand
CCGCTGAACTGTGTTGCCGGCGTTGCTCGTATGACGCCATCGGAATATTCCACCCTGATGAGAAGCGACGACCCCTCTTATGAATTCGCGGGAGAGGCCTATCCCCTGCTCGAACTCGAGCCCCTGCTGTGTGCCGCAACTGTGCCACTCGACAGCGATAATGTTTCGCTATTGGTGATCCGCGCGGGCGATCAAACAGCGGCATTCCGGGTGCAGGGACTGCAGGGCCACCAGGAGGTCGTGATTAAGCCGGTTGGACCGCAGATCAGTAGTATTCCAGGAATCCTGGGAGGCACCATCGCAGCGGATGGCCAGGTGATGATCATTCTGGACATGGGGCCGCTGATACGCCGTGGCCTGGAAATGGATATTGAACCACCTGAGGTGATTGCCGCACCTCGACAGGAAAGCCGTCAACCCGTTGTCATGGTGGTCGATGATTCCATCACCATGCGCAAGGTGACATCCCGGGTTCTCGAGAGCCATTCACTGGAGGTCATCACAGCCCAGGATGGAATTGATGCAATTGAGCAACTGCACGATCGCGTCCCTGACCTGATGCTGCTCGATATCGAAATGCCCAGGATGGACGGTTATCAACTGCTCGAACACATTCGCGCGGATGCTCGTCTTCGGCATGTTCCGATCGTGATGATCACTTCCCGTGCCGGACAGAAACACCGCAAAAAAGCCCGGACCGCAGGTGCAAATGGTTACCTGACCAAGCCTTACCAGGAAGCAGAGCTGGTCGAACAGGTCAGCGAAATGCTCAAAATCGAACTGGTTCCCAGGAGATAGGACTGATATGGTCAAGCAAGCACACAGCAGAAAGAAAAAGGCCAAGAAAGTCTTGCGAAAGTCGGGAAAAAGAGCCGAGGTTCATTGCATGCTGATCCCGTCCGAACCGGAAACCCTGGTGCTGCCGACCAGCGTGATGGCCGAGGTGATCGATTATCAGCAACCAATGGCGATAGACTCCACGCCACCCTGGCTTCTCGGAGAAATCGAATGGGAAAACCGGCAGGTTCCGGTGTTCAGCTTCAGCGCTCTGATCAATGCCAATGATGTTGGGGAAGTTCCGGGCAAGTCCAAGATCATGATTCTGAAATCGCTTTCTGAGTCAGCGCGGATTCCTTACCTGGGTGTTCTTCTCGATGACCTGCCCCGCCCGATCAGTATCAAGGAAGGAGACCTCGAGGAAACAGGCGACGACAAGAAATCACTCGGCGTGTACCGCCGCGTCACGGTGGATGAACAAGAGGCCATTATTCCCGACCTGGACAGACTGACCCATCTGGTTACTCACGCGACTTTCGGCGCGCTTCCCATTACCCAATTGGATTCCTGATCAAATCAGCTTAAGTCTCCGGCCACGGCCTGTATGACAGCCACGGCAGCGGGGGCCGCTGTTTCGGTACGCAGAATTCGTGGTCCCAGGCTCGCCGCTTGCACCCCATGCAATTGCATCAATTTCACTTCAGTGTCACTGAAGCCGCCCTCCGGTCCAATGGCCAGTTCAATCTGGTCCGGTAACTTACTACTCGCGAGACTCCTTTCGGCGCCAGGCGCCAATACGATGCGGCCACCGGGTTGAACCTGCTTCAGCCACCCGGTGAGGTCCAGTGGCTCGAACACATCCGGTACCACACCCCGACCACTCTGTTCACAGGCTGAGATGACGACACTTCGCCAATGGTTCAGCTTTCTTCCAAGCTGCTCAGCCTTCAGGCGGACTTCGACACGTTCGCTGAACAGCGGCTGGAAGGCGGTAACGCCCAGTTCAGTGCACTTTTGCAGGGTCTGATCCATGCGCTCACCCCGGCTTAGCGCCTGAACCACGGTGATCTTCAGCCTGGATTCGCGTTTCGCGGGCAACCGGCTGTTGACCGCCAACGCTACTTCCCTTTTTCCCACTGCGATCACTTCTGCCACATAGTCGTGGCCATCGCCATTGAACAGGATGACCGTTTGTGCCTCTGCCACCCGCAGTACCCGGCCCAGATAGTGTGCCGGGCCATTTTCAAGGATTGCTTCCTGGCCCGGCACCAGAGCTTGTGGTGAGTGAATCCGGTGTATTCGCAATTGAAATTCCCACGGCCGAAAGGGCCAACTTTGTTATCATTCCTTATCTTTCGTAGTGCTGCAAAGTTTTATGGAAATATTTCTTGAATCCGCCCTGGAGGCCGCCGAAGCCGCCGCGGTGGAAATCCTTCATTACT
>CAMYMP010000580.1 GCA_947259435.1 uncultured Woeseiaceae bacterium | reverse complement strand
CCGCCGACCGACAAAGCCTACAACGTCAATCGCGCGTTCGAGGCCGGCTGGGGCGGCGTCGTCTGGAAGACGCTGGGCGAGGACCCGCCAATCGTCAACGTCAACGGGCCGCGCTACAGCGCGCTGCACAGTAACGATCGCCGCGTGATCGGTTTCAACAATATCGAACTGATCACCGACCGGCCGTTACAGACGAACCTCGACGAGATGCGGCAGATAAAACGTGACTGGCCGGACCGGGCGCTCGTCGCCTCGGTTATGTTGCCGATGAACGAGGAGGCGTGGGCGAAGTACGTCCCGATGATTGAGGACACCGGCGCCGATGCCTTTGAACTCAATTTCGGCTGCCCGCACGGCATGTCGGAACGCGGCATGGGCGCCGCTGTCGGGCAGGTGCCCGAGTACATCCAGATGGCCACCGAGTGGTGCAAGCAGGTGGCAAGGGTGCCGGTGATCGTCAAGCTGACCCCGAACGTCACCAATATCGTGCCCTGTGCAAAGGCGGCGCAGGATGGCGGTGCGGATGCGGTGTCACTGATCAACACGGTCAACTCGATCATGCGCGTCAACTACGACACGCTGACGATGTACCCGACGACGGATGGCATGGGCACGCACGGCGGTTATTGCGGCGAGGCGGTCAAGCCGATCGCGCTCAATATGGTTGCCGAGATCGCGCGCAATGCCGGGACGCACGATATTCCGATTTCAGGAATCGGCGGTATCACCGACTGGCGCGACGCCGTTGACTTCCTCGCACTCGGCGCGAGCAATGTCCAGGTCTGTACGGCTGCCATGGTTTACGGCTTCAAAATCATCGATGACCTGACGGATGGCCTCAGCACTTTCCTCGACGACAAAGGCATGCGGTCGGCTGCAGAGCTGGTCGGCAAGGCCGTGCCCAGCGTTACCGACTGGCAGTACCTGAACCTCAACTACGTCGAGAAGGCAGTCATCGACCAGGACCTGTGTATCAAGTGCGGCCGCTGCCACATCGTGTGCGAGGACGCATCACATCAGGCCATCACACATACCGTCAACGGTGAGCGCCATTTCGCAGTCATCGACGAAGAATGTGTCGGCTGCAATCTGTGCGTCAGCGTGTGTCCGGTCGATAGCTGTATCAGCATGCACCAGCTGACAGATGGCACGGACCCCCGAACCGGGCTGCCGATCAGCAAGGAAAAGGGCAACTGGACCACACACCCGAACAACCCGATGCGCAAGGACGGATAGCAAGATGACTGACGACGAACTCCTCGATGCCGCGCGCGCTGTGCGCGAGAAAGCGCACTGCCCTTATTCGGGTTTTCACGTTGGTGCGGCGATTCTGGACGAGAACGGCCAGGTTCACGTCGGGTGTAACGTCGAGAACGCAGCTTATTCGAATGTGAGTTGCGCTGAGGCAGGCGCAATCAGCGCGATGGTTGCGGCGGGCGGCAAACGCATCGTCACGATCGCGGTCGCTGGCGGCGACGAAAAGAAGACCCGCGCCTGCACGCCGTGCGGCGGTTGCCGGCAGCGCATCCACGAATTCTCGGACGAGAACACCCGCATCATCGTCAAGGACGACGACGAAGACTGGCATACGTATACGATGGACGAACTGCTGCCGTCGTCATTTCACCTTTAGTACGCAGGCGGCGGGCGGCATATTTATCTCCCTCATGTCTCGATCCCGCTTGACGGGAGCTCGCTGCGCTGCGCTTTCCTTCGGTCGATAAATATCTCACCCGCCGCCTTTCTCCAACAAAGCGGTAACTTCGTCGCGCATCGGTAACGAAGGCTGAGCTCCCAACTTCATTGCCGCGGCGGCGCCTGCCGCGCATGCAAATCGTAGCGCCAGATCCGGTGGCTGACCTTCAATGAGAGCGACCGTTAACGCCGCCGTAAACGTATCGCCAGCGGCCGTCGTATCGACGGCTTCTATCCGCGGGGGTTTCGTGCGCGCGATGTCTTCGCCATTCTTTGACAACACGGCGCCGGCTGCGCCGAACGTCGTCGCAATCATGCCGGTACAGGCAGTGAGACTGTCGCCATACCATGCCGCTTCGGATTCGTTGACGACGACGAGGTCGGCTCGCTGCAGTACTGAGACATCGACATGCACAGCGGGTGCGAGATTCACGGCGAAAAATCCCTGAAATTTTTCGGCGGCCGCGGCGATGGTCTCGGTCGGCACTTCGAGCTGACAGATCAGCGCATCCGCATCAGGCAGACG
>CAMYMP010000579.1 GCA_947259435.1 uncultured Woeseiaceae bacterium | reverse complement strand
CAAGAAACAGAATCGTCTGCGCCGTGCGCGCAAGGGCCGAGCCAAGATCCGCGAGCTCGAAGTAAATCGGCTCAGCATTCACCGCACGCCGCGGCACATCTATGCGCAGATCATCGGCGGCGAAGGCGGCAGCGTGCGCGCAGCCGCGTCGACGCTGGAGAAAGACGTGCGCAAGAGCATCAAGAGCGGCGGCAACGTCGAAGCAGCGGCCATCGTCGGTGCGCGCATCGCGGAAAAGGCGAAAGCGGCCGGCATCGACACGGTTGCGTTCGACCGCTCGGGCTTTCGTTACCACGGTCGCGTCAAAGCGCTAGCAGACGCAGCGCGTGAGGCAGGGCTCAAGTTCTAGAAACGGATTATTAGCAACGGCCGGATGGCCGTTTTGGACCAAATCATGGCAAGAAACGAACAATCACAGTCAAGCGACGACCTGATCGAAAAACTCGTCACGGTCAATCGTGTTGCGAAAGTCGTCAAGGGCGGACGTCAGTTCGGCTTTACAGCGCTGACCGTCGTCGGCGACGGCCAGGGCCAGGTCGGCTTCGGCTACGGCAAAGCTCGCGAGGTTCCGATCGCTATTCAGAAGGCGATGCAGAACGCGCGCAAGAACATGATCTCGGTCAATCTCAACAACGATACGCTGCAGTATGCGAAGAAGGGTCGGCACGGTGCGACCTACGTTTATATGCAGCCCGCATCGGACGGTACAGGCGTCATCGCCGGTGGTGCGATGCGCGCGGTCTTCGAGTGCGCTGGCGTGCGCAATGTACTCGCCAAAAGTTACGGCTCGCGCAACCCGATCAACGTCGTTCGCGCGACGATCGGGGCGCTGTCGGAAATTCACTCTCCGCAGGCGATCGCGGCGAAGCGTGGCAAGAAAGTGAAGGAGATCGTGGCCTGACGGTCGCGGTGGGACAGCACACAGGTTCAGAGATAGAGAATCATGGCGAATCCGAAAGAATTGAAAGTGACGCTGGTCAAGAGCAAGTACGGACGGCTGAAGAGCCACAAGGCGTGCGTTGCGGGCCTCGGTCTTAGAAAACTGAACCAGACGGTCACGGTCAAGGACACGCCGGAGAATCGCGGCATGATCAATCGTATTTCGTATCTGGTTTCGGTAAAGGAAGCAGACCATGCGTCTGAATGATCTGTCGCCCGCAAAGGGCGCGAAAAAAACCGGCAAGCGTTTCGGGCGCGGACATTCCGCGGGCCAGGGCAAGACCAGCGGCCGCGGCCAGAAAGGCCAGCATGCGCGTTCCGGTGGTTATCACAAGGTTGGCTTCGAAGGCGGCCAGATGCCGCTGCAGCGGCGGCTGCCGAAAGTAGGTTTTCGCTCGCGCATGGCGCGCAACACGGCCGAGCTGCGCCTGCACGAACTCGCGATTCCGTCGGCCGACGTCATTGACATCAACGTGCTGAAGGAGATGAGTCTCGTGCCGGCGCAGGTGAGCAAGGTGAAGGTCATTCTGTCGGGAGAGCTCGACAAGGCAGTGAAACTCAAGGGAATCGCTGTCACCAAGGGTGCGCGGGCGGCAATCGAAAAGGCCGGCGGCAGCATCGACTAAGGCATCGACGAGGCATCGTAGGAATCATCAGTGGCGAAAAGGCCCCAACAAAATCCGGCTGACATGGCCAAGGCAGCGAGCAAGCTGGCTGAGCTGAAAGCTCGGCTGCTGTTCTTGATCGGCGCTTTGATCGTGTTCCGCATCGGCACGTTCATCCCCGTGCCCGGTGTCAATCCGGCTGCGCTCGCTGAGTTCTTCGGTCAGCAGAGCGGTAACCTGCTGGGTCTCTTCAACCTGTTCTCGGGCGGTGCGCTGGCTCGCTTCGGGTTGTTCGCGCTCGGCATCATGCCGTACATCTCGTCATCGATCATCATGCAGATGGCGAGCCATATTGTTCCGAGCCTGCAGCAGCTTCGCAAAGAGGGTGAACAGGGCCGCCGCCAGATCGTCAAGTACACGCGCTGGGGTACGGTTGCGCTCGCAAGCTTCCAGTCGATCGCCGCCGCATCGTGGCTGCAGAATCAGGCAGGACTCGTCGTCAACCCGGGTCCGAGCTTCCTTATCACGGCCTGCATCACGCTGGTCACCGGGACAATGTTCCTGATGTGGCTCGGCGAGCAGATCACCGAACGCGGTATCGGTAACGGCATTTCGATGATCATCCTTGCCGGCATCGTCGCCGGTATCCCCGCCGCAGTCGCTGGCACGGCGGAACTCG
>CAMYMP010000578.1 GCA_947259435.1 uncultured Woeseiaceae bacterium | reverse complement strand
GGTGCCCGCCGCATCGGTCGCAGTGACTATTCGTTCCGCCCGGGCGAACTACTGTCTGACTACCTCGTGCACGTCGAGGTGAGCGAAGAAGGTATCTCACGGACTGACAAGTTCGAGATTAACCACCATGGCTACCGCTTCTTCCAGTCCGAATGTTATCAACAGAGCAAGGGCGAGCTCGGGTGCATCGATTGTCACAATCCCCATGTGAAACCCGACTCTGCGCAATTCCGCAAGACATCTTCCCAGGTTTGCCTCGGCTGTCACGCGACGGTCGAGACGTTGCATGAACCGACGGCGCAATACAATGCCGAGGACTGCATCGAATGTCACATGCCTCAGCGTCGGACGAGCGACGTCGTAGAGGCGACGATGACGGATCATCGGATAGCGCGCGGGCCATTCGAGCTCGAGGCGCTGGTCGCACCAGTCGAGCCACGCACGCGGCCGACTACCGGCATCGACCTCCTCGAATTAGGCGACATTCCGACTGGTGATGCCCGGGAATATTACCGGCTTAGCGCGATCGCCAGGGCAAACCGGTATCTCGACACGGCGCGCAAAGGACTCGAAGCCCACCTCAACAGGAACACCTATCTCTCGCCGACGCCGTACATCGATCTTGTGCGCACCCAGCTGCAGGTCGGGGACTATGCGGGCGCCGAAGCTCGCCTCGGGAAGTTGCTGACGTCCTACCCCCGACTCCATGTCGGTTATACGCTGCTCGGCACCGCGCTGCTCGCACAGGGTAAGCGTGATCCTGCCATTGCTGCGCTAACGCGATCATTAGAAATCCGGCCAGACCCGGAAGTCTGGTTCAATCTCGCGCTTGCCTACCTGCACTCCGGCAACACGGCGGACGCAGAGCAAGCGATCGACACAACAATCGACCTGCGGCCAACGATGCCGCAAGCATGGAAATACAGGGGACAACTGCTTGTTGAAAAAGGCGACACAGCGTCGGCGATCGATGCATTCAAGGAAGCACTGCGGCTGGAACCCCGGGATGCTGACGCCTATCGCCAGCTTGTCGATGTGCTACGCGCAACTGGTTTAGTGGACGAGGCAGAACGCTACCTCCGGCACGGCCTTGCCGTTTCGAGCAATCCAGCCTCCCTGCGGGCGCTCAGGTAGTACCATCAACCACCACTTCGTCGCGCTCGACGGGT
This sequence comes from uncultured Woeseiaceae bacterium, assembly GCA_947259435.1. The sequence goes on along the minus strand of CAMYMP010000578.1, from coordinate 1,065 downwards.
TCGAGCCGAAAGAGGAAAGTCCTGCAGGTCTTGACCTGCGGCACCTTGTTCGGCCGCGGGATTGCTTCGTACCAGGACTTCTTGACGGCATTGCGGGCAGGCCGTTCGAAAACCCGATAGTCGCTGCTGCGAACCGCTACGTTGTAGGGCCGGCCGCCACGGCTAACGAAGAAACACACTTGAACATTTCCCTCTACGCGATCAAACAGCGCCTGCTTCGGATATTCGGGAACGACCGTATGAACCGGATTCCGGTCGTCGTCGCTGCGAATTTCGGACGGATCGATTTGATCTATTGTCTCGACGTTGCCCTGGGCAAAAGCACCAGAGCCGACCAGAAGCAACGCGAGAGCGAGGCTAGTCCTATCCATCATCCGACTCCACAGGCCCGCTACGGCGATCATCGATAGTAATCACGGGCTCGACGGGATTTTTCACATGTAGCAGCATCTGTCGAACGATCTTCGTCTGACGGGCATTCGGATGCAGCTCCTCGCACTTCGCAAGATCGGCCTCCGCCATGTCAAATCGTCTCTGCAATACGTAAATCAAAGCGCGATTGTTATATACGCGCCAGCTTTTGTCATCGATCTCGAGCGCCTCGTTACAATAGAGCAGCGCCTGATCGAGCTTTTCGAGCATCAGGTAGCCGGCACATAGATTCGAAAACGCCGTGCGGACCTCGAACTTCGAGCGAGCGTTCTTCAGTCCGGCACGGGTCATTGCGATACCATCCTCGGCCTTGCCGGCTTGCAACGCTCCGGCACCGTCCTGCAGCTCGGCGTTCTTGGTCGGGCCGACGACAACCGTGCCGTCGCCGACGGAATCGCCTGCAAATGCTACGTTGGTGAATGAAAGCAACACCCCGAGAAAAAAAACGGTCGTTCTTTTACCGGACGTCTCTGAATGTTTGATAGTCATCTTCCACCGCTCCTGCGACAGCACGAAATTCCTCGTATAAGACAATTTTTCAATAACAATGTTCCCGCCGATTTCGTGGGTGTAGCAACCGCTTGCCGAGTATCAGCGGAGGCGCATTGTTGCCCAATGCTCGCGAGGCTGGAG
>CAMYMP010000577.1 GCA_947259435.1 uncultured Woeseiaceae bacterium | reverse complement strand
CTGGGTGAGGACAAGCAGCGCTCGTCGATGAAACTGATAACGACGGGGGAAGATGAGCGCGTTATCGGCTGTCACGTAATCGGCGAGGGGGCCGACGAGATGATGCAGGGATTCGCGGTTGCGATTCGAATGGGCGCCACAAAGGCAGACCTTGACGACACCGTCGCGATCCATCCAACCAGCGCGGAAGAACTGGTGACTATGCGGTGATCTTCATGTGCTTGAGCACTTGCGCCGTATCCGGGCGGATGCCGCGCCAGATACGGAACGATTCGGCAGCCTGTTCGACCAGCATGCCCCAGCCCATGACCGCCTGCGCGGCACCGTGCTCAATCGCCCAGGTGCTGAATGGCGTCGCGTTTAACCCATAAGAAAGGTCATAACAAACCGTTGCCTCGGATACGGCAGCAGACGGATAGGGCGGCGACTCGCCGTGTAATCCCGCCGACGTCGCATTAATAATCAGGTCGTACTGGTCGCTTACCGGCACCACATTAAAGCGACAGGCTGTTACCGGTCCCGAACGCGAAAAATGATCGGCAAGCGCCTGGGCTTTGCCCAGCGTTCGATTCGCAATTCTCACTGAAGTCGGCTGCATTTCGAGCAGCGGGCCGATGATGCCCCGGGTTGCGCCACCGGCCCCGAGTACCAGGATATTTGCACCCTCGAGTGTCAGACCGAGATTAGCGACCAGGTCCCGCATGAGCCCGAAGCCATCGGTGTTGTCGCCGAGAATCTCATCGTCCTTGAAGGTCAGCGTGTTGACCGCGCCGGCGGTGCTGGCCCGCTCACTCAGATGGTCGACCAGGCGGGTAATCTCGCTCTTGTGCGGGACCGTAACATTGAGGCCTTTCCCACCGTTACGCTGAAACTGACGCACGGCGACCTCCAGTTTTTCGGGCGTGACTTGCAGTAACTCGTACTGCATGTCCTGGCCGGTCTGAAGGGCGAAAAGGCGATGTATCACAGGAGACCGGCTATGCGACACCGGGTAACCCATTACACCATAACGATCGATCGACACTAATTTCGCTCCTCGAGCCAACGCGCCGCGTCAACTGCGAAGTAGGTGAGAATGGCGTTGGCGCCAGCCCGTTTTATTCCCAACAGCGACTCCAGTACGGTGGCGCGTTCGTCGAGCAGGCCATTTTCCGCCGCTGCCTTCTGCATCGCGTACTCGCCGCTGACCTGGTACGCGAACGTTGGCACGCCGTAGGTATCCTTGACGCGACGAACGATATCCAGATACGGCATTGCTGGCTTGACCATGACGAAGTCGGCGCCTTCTTCCAGGTCCAGCGCGACTTCGCGTACGGCTTCATCGCTGTTTGAGGGCGCCACCTGGTAAGTGGACTTATCGCCGCTGCCGAGATTCGCCGCGGAACCGACCGCATCGCGAAACGGGCCGTAGAATGCCGACGCAAACTTGGCGGCATAAGCGAGAATCAGCGTGTTAACAAAACCGTTTTCTTCGAGTGCACTGCGCATCGCGCCGACGCGGCCGTCCATCATGTCGGAAGGAGCGACGATGTCGGCACCCGCTTCGGCGTGTGACAAGGTTTGTCGAACCAGCATGGCAACAGTAAGGTCATTGACCACGTAGCCACTGTCATCGATGATGCCGTCCTGACCGTGGGTCGTATACGGATCCAGCGCTACGTCCGTTATGACCGCCAGCTCCGGTAGCTCGTCCTTGATCGCGCGTACAGTGCGCTGTACAAGCCCGTCAGGGTTTGCGCACTCGGCGCCGTCGAGTGTCTTGTGTTTTGCGTCAATCCCCGGAAACAGGGCGACGGCAGGTATGCCGAGGTCGTGAGCTTCTGTAAGCTCTGGAAGCAGTCCGTCGATGCTCTTGCGCGTGACGCCGGGCATGGACTGCACGGGTTCACGGCGGCCCTCACCGTCCAGCACGAACACCGGATAGATAAAATCGGCGCTGGAGAGGGTGGTTTCGGCGACCAGGCGACGAAGAGCCGGCGTTCGGCGGCTGCGCCGAAGGCGGAGTTCCGGGAACTGTCCGGGGGGCGATGCACTCATAGCTAATTAGAATAATAAAGAGAAGTTCTTATTTTCCCTGTATTTAGATAGGGTTTCCACGAATTAATGCCAGTAATAAGCGATTACGGTAATAAAAGCCATACGAAGTGGGTCATCTCGGATGAACGATAGCAGTACTGAGCCTGGGCGAAGGCGCCGATTCGACAAATTAGTCGCCGTGTTTCACGCCGATATGTAC
>CAMYMP010000576.1 GCA_947259435.1 uncultured Woeseiaceae bacterium | reverse complement strand
GTCCGGCGGGAACTCTGGGAGCACCGCTCGATTTTTGTCACGCCTGCGGCTGTCGGGCTCGTCGTAACGCTGCTCGTTATCACAGCCTACGTTGCCGTGTCTGGATTCGGCGGCCACGTAGACATCGCGATTATCACCGCACAAAACGTCGGTGAGACCGAACGCAGGGCAGCGTTGATGGCATTCCTGGCCGGCATTACGTCGGTATTCATACTCGCGGCTGGCATCCTTACCATCTTCTATTGTCTGGATGCACTCTATGCGGAGCGCAAGGACAAGAGCATCCTTTTCTGGCGCTCGCTGCCAGTGACCGATGCCGAGACCGTCGTCTCAAAACTCCTGACCGCCGCATTTGCGATACCGCTCGTGACATTTGCCACGATCGTCGTCGCCCATCTCGTAAATCTCGTGGTGTCGAGCGTCTTCGTCAGCATCGAAGGCGGCAGCGCCGCGCGCCTCATCTGGGGATCAGTGCCGATTTTCGATGTCTGGACGTTCTTCCTTATTCTGCTGGTTGCAACGCCGCTGTGGTTGTCGCCATTTATCGGCTGGTTTCTGTTCGTGTCTGCCTGGACCAAGCGCTCGCCGTTGTTAACTGCGTTCCTGCCGCTTCTGGTTGTGCCGATGCTGGAGTACTTTATCCTGCGCACAACGTATCTTTGGGGAGCGATCATAACGCGGACCGGAAGTTTGCCGCTGTTTCGGATCGATGATGTGTCGGTATTCGACGAGGACTCACTGCGGGACATGACGGCAGATTCCGTGAGCCTTCTGGCTCTCGTCGACCTCTTCAAGTTCATAACGCATCCAGGATTTTGGAGCGGACTCGTTGTCTGCGGGCTGTTTACGACCGCGGCTATCTACGTCAGGCGCTACCGCGATGAAAGTTGAGTTCTGCGGCCAGGACCTAGGCGCCGCCCGGGCGTGCGGAAATATCGTACTTTCTTAATTTACCGCGCAGCTGGTCGTAGCTGAGACCGAGTAAGTCGGCAGCAATACGCTGATTGAAACGCGCCTTGTCCAATGCCGCCATCAGCAGATCTCGCTCCGTATCTCTGAGTCTCTGCGTAAGATCCGCCGGCAGCAGCGGCGCGCGCCCCGGCTTCGCCGCTGGCGGCGCCTCGTCCTCGGCGTCGCTGGCCAGTTTGAACGGCGAGTCAAACGGATCGAAGGCGATTTTCGTGATCGCCTGATCCGGGTCATCCGAGCGATACACGGATCGCTCTATCGTGTTCTTCAATTCTCTGACGTTTCCCGGCCACTTGTAACGCAGCAGTGCAGATGTTGCCCGCGGACTGAAGCCCGGAAAATAGGACCGCTTCAACTCGCTGACCATGTTCACTGCGAAAGCGTGCGCGAGCGTCATTACGTCTTCGAGGCGATCCCTTAACGGCGGGACCGTGATGACGTCGAAGGCGAGCCTGTCCAGCAGGTCCTTGCGGAAACGTCCTTTGGCCGCAAGCACCCGCAAATCTGAGTTGGTTGCGCCGACAATGCGTACGTCGACACGCAGCGTGTCGCTGCCGCCAACACGCTGAATCTCGCCGTATTCGATGGCACGCAGAATCTTTTCCTGCATGCGCATCGTGATCGTGGCGAGTTCATCGAGAATCAAAGTGCCGCCATCAGCTCGTTCAAAATGGCCGATATGCGTCCGGGCAGCACCCGTAAAAGCACCAGCTTCGTGCCCGAATAGCTCCGACTCCAGGATTGATTCGGTCAGCGCGGCACAGTTGACCTTGACGACGCGCTGTTCCCAGCGCGCGGAAAGGTAGTGCAGGCGTGAGGCGATCAGCTCCTTGCCGGTGCCGCGTTCGCCTACCACCAGAACGGGCTTGCCCAGCGGCGCTGCCCGCGATACGTGCTCGAGCATTTCGAGAAACGCCGGCGCCTCGCCGATGATCTGCTGTGTCGGTGCGCGATTCATTGGGTTATTTGACCATAAATAGGTAAAACAAACCAATAATTGGTTAAAAAACTGATATCGGCGAGCTCATTCTGCCGCCCCGTTTGGGCATAAAACAAATATAAAACAATGAGTTAGCGTAAATAAGCGAATTTGGCACGAAAGCTGCAATGATATTAGTGAGGCTAAACAAACACGAGGACAGAGTCATGGGAATATTCACGAGATTCAGCGACATCGTGAACTCAAATATCAACGCGATTCTCGACAAAGCCGAGGATCCCGAGAAGATCGTGCGACTGATGATTCAGGAGATGGAGGACACCCTGGTCGA
>CAMYMP010000575.1 GCA_947259435.1 uncultured Woeseiaceae bacterium | reverse complement strand
CGGAAGCAGGGTGAAAAAATGATTCGCGATACCAGATTCTGGGCAGGGATGGCGGTGTTCCAGGTTTTTTTCGGGCTCGCGGTGTTCGCGATCACTCGCGACTACTACATGACCGATGTAACCCGCATCAGCGCGCATCCGGGTACGACAAATCTGTCGGTGCCTGCCTGGCCCAATGCCGTCACCGAATCCAACATTGCGCGACTGAGTTCGTCCGCGCCCGTCGACTCGACTGGTATGGACCCGGTCGAGATGTCGCGTCAGGCCGACGAGTTTTTCTCCAACAGACAATACGAGCAGGCCGCGGCGCTGTATGAGCGGCTCCTGGCGTTCGGCCCTCCCAATGCAGATGTGCACAACAATTTGGGCCTTACGTTGCATTATCTGGGCAGATCGACAGAAGCTCTGGATCGGCTCAATGATGGTGTGGCCGTGGACCCGGATAACCAGCGGATTTGGCTAACGCTGGGGTTCGTCAATAGCCAGCTCGGCAATACCGAGCAAGCTCGAACAGCGCTTACCGCTGCGACGAAGATCGGGTCGGACGAATCGATCCGGCAATCCGCAATGACCATGCTCGAGAATCTGCCGTAGGCACGAATCCAGGTGCGCTTCGACTGGTTCCAGATCCAGACCGAGACGATAGTGGGCGAGAGTGGTTCACGATGATTGCAGTAGAGCCACCCCAAACCCATTATCGAGTTCAGGCCGTACTTCGCCCCAATCGATAAGCTATCCATCCACCCGCAGTTCCCGCGACGACGCGGCCAGCGTTTGAAGCTACAAAGATGGGCAGGAAATCCGCGCCGCTCAGAACGATGATCGATACATCGATGATTGCGACGGCCACACCTAGCGCAAACCCATTCAGGACCTGGGAATCAGCGAGACCTTTCGCGATCCACCAGCCACCAAGCAGCGTAAACGAAAATCCTGCAATGGGGCCGACCCAGTATCCCAGTCGCTCTGCGTAGGCTTGTGCAGCCGTAGGCTCCGAGGGCCCGAAAAGGGCAACAATCACGATCAGAGTCAGCACTGCCAGGAACTCCGCCAAGATTGCGATTAGAATGATTCGACCAACCCGAACACGCATCTATTGGCCTCCTGGTTTTGTTTGCCAGCCAAAGCGCAGTATAGCGTCACCCGCCGCACAACTTTCCAAGTTTCGCAACAACCGCGAAATGACCTGAGCTTGCACAAGGTGCTAGCATGGTCGCCCCTCAATCAAAGGGCTGTATGCAAATGAAACCAATAAGCAGCTTGAGCATTACCGCAATCCTACCGATCGTATTGCTACTGGCGAGTTGTGGTCGATCGCCCGGTGACGACACGGTGGAGGCGACGAGCGAGGGCGTGGAAGCACCGATCGCGCGAATCGAGGTCGTGCAAGATGAGATGCATGGCGAAACCATCAAAGATCCGTACCGCTGGCTGGAAGACTGGTCCAGCGAAGACGTCAAAGCCTGGTCCGACGGCCAGAACGCTTACGCAAAGCATGTACTGGCTGGCCTGCCGGAGCGTCCTCAGGTTCACGCCCGTATTACCGAGATCCTGAGTTCCGCTCAAAGCGTCATCTACTACGGTGTGCAGCTGCTTGACGACGGCTCGTTGCTGGCGTTCAAGCGCGACCCGGACAAGCAGCAGGACGTTCTCGTACATCTTAACGCCGATGCAAATCCAGCGACGGCACGAGTATTGGTCGACCCCAATGATATCGATTCGTCGCATAGCACGACTATCGATTGGTATCGGCCATCGCCTGACGGCGCGCTCGTCGCGGTTTCGATGTCGTCGGGAGGATCGGAGTCCGGTGACATACACGTTTTTGAAACTGACACGGGACAAGAAGTCGACACGGTGGTCGAGCGAGTCAACGGCGGCACTGCCGGCGGTGACCTCGCGTGGTTTCCGGATGGTTCCGGCTATTACTACACGCGCTATCCGCGGCAAGGAGAACGCCCGGACAGTGATCTGTTCTTCTACCAGCAGGTCTGGCAGCACACGTTGGGCACTCCGGGTGACGAGGACGAGTACGTACTGGGTGAAGACTTTCCGCGAATTGCCGCCAGTCGCTTAAGCGTTGATGCCGGCAGCGGGCGGTTGCTGGTTTGGACGCAAGATGGCGACTCATCGCGCTTTGAAATTCACTTGCGGCAGGCCGATGGGTCCTGGACACAGTTCAGCCGCTTCGGCGACGGACTCGTTCAGGCCGCTTTTGGCCCAGACGACTCCCTGTATGTC
>CAMYMP010000574.1 GCA_947259435.1 uncultured Woeseiaceae bacterium | reverse complement strand
TCGGGATCTGGCTTAAGGGCACCGTCCCCCCAGCGAGCAGCGCATTATAGCGGTCAAACCGGTACGGTCAACTAATAATTTCAATTAATGACCGGTGCGTTCGTACCGGCATCGCAAAGCCCGGTCAGGATCCGGTAAGTGTTTGTTTTTGTTGACTACCTAGGTGAGATTGACCCGTGCAAATTTTCGTTTTCCAACCTGGAAGACGTGACTGGTGCCGGCTTCCACTTCGCAACTGCGGTCCTCGACGCGCTCGCCGTCGATACGGACGGCGCCCTGCTTGATCATGCGGAAGGCCTCCGAGGTGCTGCTGACCAGGCCGGCTTCCTTTAGCAGGTGTGCAATTCCAAGGCCGCCATCCTTGCTCGCGACGGACACCTCATCGATGTCCGCGGGCATGGCGCCCTTCTGGAAGCGGGAAATGAACTCCGCTTTCGCGGCTTCCGCGGCATTGTCGTCATGGAATCTCGCGACGATCTCCATCGCCAGTTCGAATTTTACGTCGCGCGGGTTCTTTCCCTCGTCGACAGCCTTTTTCAGTCCTTCGATTTCCGTCAATGGCCGGAAGCTCAACAGCTCGAAGTATCGCCACATCAGCTCGTCGGTAATCGACATGACTTTGCCGAACATCTCTCCGGCGGGCTCGGTGATGCCAATGTAATTGCCGTAAGACTTGGACATCTTTTGCACGCCATCGAGTCCTTCGAGCAACGGCACGGTCAGTACAATTTGCGGCTCCAGCTCGAAGCTTTGCTGGATGTGCCGGCCCACGAGCAGGTTGAATTTCTGGTCAGTGCCGCCCATCTCGACATCGGTCTTCAGCGCTACCGAATCGTATGCCTGGGCGAGCGGATAGAGGAATTCGTGAATCGAGATGGACTGGCCTGTCGCGAAGCGCTTGCTGAAGTCGTCACGCTCCAGCATGCGGGCAACCGTGTAACGGGACGCGAGCTTGATCAGCCCGGGCGACCCCAGCTCGATCAGCCAGCGCGAATTGAAATCGATAATGGTCTTGTCAGGATCCAGGATCTTGAATACCTGCTCCTTGTACGTCGTCGCGTTTTCCTCTATCTCCTCGCGCGTCAGCGGCGGCCGCGTGGCGTTCCGTCCGCTCGGGTCGCCGATCATCCCGGTGAAATCGCCGATGAGGAATACGACCTTGTGCCCGAACTCCTGGAACTGGCGCATTTTGTTGATCAGTACGGTGTGACCGACATGCAGGTCCGGCGCGGTCGGGTCGAAACCGACCTTGATGTTGAGCGGACGGCCGAGCTTCAGTTTTGCCTCGAGCCCGCCGTGCGGCAGAATTTCTTCGGCCCCCCGGGAGAGTTCCGCTAACTGTTCTTTGGTGCCTGTCATTTGAGGTAGTCGGTACGCGAAATCGAGCGAAACTCTATCACCCCGACGTCGAAGTGTTGACCTAATTTCTGCGACGCAGTGGGCGGCTTCAGACTCACGTTTGAATTCCTGACTTAACACTATGAGTTATAACAGATTTCTTTGACCTTATGGAAAACAGGCTGTAGAGTATCGGCGTCAAGCGATTGGGGAGATGCAGGCTTGAATCGTCCCGCGAGTCCTATACTTCACGATTACAAACCGGCGAGCGAAAAGGAAGTAGAGAAACAAAGCGCGCTGCCGTGGTTTGCTGCGGGGCTCGGACTTCCATTGCTCGGTGTCGCGCTGTTTCTGTTGCGGACTGACGCGCCGGTCGACGCCGGCGACATGCCCGCCCAGGACGCCGCAGCGCTATCGGTTCCGGCAGAGCCAGCTATAAACAAAGCCACAGCGCAGGCCACGCCCGAGCAGATAGCCACGGACAGCGCGCCAGCGCCCGAAGTGCCGCCGACGGAAATCTCCGCTACCGACCCGTTGACCGAAACAGCGGTGCGCGAATCGTTGCCAGGATTCCATGCGCCGCTGGCGCCGCCGCCGGAGTTTGATCAGCTGCAGCTAACCATCAGGCGTGGCGACACGCTCGACCAACTGTTTCGCCGGCACGATCTCGATCTCGGCGACCTCGCCATGATGGTCCGGCTGACCGAGGCAGCGCCGTATCTGAAGAAGCTGATCCCGGGCGATGAGCTGACGATCGAACATGACGAGGGGAATCTCGTCAGCCTGTATCGCGAACTCGACCTGACGAGCGCGCTCAAGATCACCAAGCAAGATTCGGGCTTCGTCGCCGAGATCTTCGACCGGCCAATCGAACACCGCAAGAAGCTCGCTTACGGCCGCATCG
>CAMYMP010000573.1 GCA_947259435.1 uncultured Woeseiaceae bacterium | reverse complement strand
TTGGCATTCGAGGCCGGCATCGAAACGCTGACCTTGCGGGCCTTCTGGCCGTTGCGAATGCGCGTCAACATGTCCGCGATTGGATCGGTCATACTCATGTCAGTTTCCTCTACCAGCTGGCCTTGGTCAGCCCCGGAATCTCGCCATTCATGGCGGCTTCACGCAGCTTGTTGCGGCCGAGACCAAACTTGCGATACACACCGTGCGGTCGTCCCGTGATCGAACAACGGTTACGTTGGCGCGTGGGGCTCGCATCGCGCGGCATTGCATTCAGCTTTGCCTGCGCTACGGCGCGCTCCTCGTCGCTGGTGTGGATATTGCGGATCGTCGCTTTCAGCGCGGCACGCTTGGTAGCTTATTTCGCTACGAGCTTGGCGCGCTTGCGCTCGCGCATGATCATCGATTTTTTAGCCATATCAGTCGGTACTCTTTATTGCTTGAACGGGAAGTTGAACGCTTCGAGCAACGCCCGACCTTCCTCGGCATTTCGCGCCGTCGTGGTGATCGTGATATCGAGACCACGCAGTGCGTCAATTTCGTCGTAATTAATCTCCGGGAAAATGATCTGCTCGGAGACACCTATGCTGTAATTGCCATTGCGATCGAATGACTTCGGGTTCAGGCCGCGGAAGTCGCGAATACGCGGTATGGCGATATTGACGAGGCGATCCAGGAACTCGTACATGCGTTCGCGACGCAGCGTAACCTTGCAGCCGATCGGCATGCCGTCACGAATCTTGAAGCCAGCGACAGACTTGCGTGCCAGCGTCGTCAGCGGCCGCGGTCCGGACATTTTTTCCATATCAGCGCGCGCGTTCTCCATGACCTTCTTTTCGGCAACAGCCACACCTACGCCCATGTTCAGAGTAATCTTGGTGATGCGCGGCACCTCCATCTTGTTCCCAAGGCCGAGCTTCTGCTGGATCTGGTCCATGAGCTCGTTCTGGTATTTTTCCTGTAGTCTTGCCATCTTAAATATCCACTACGTCGCCGGTGCCGCGAAATACGCGCACCTTGCTACCGTCTTCCTCAACGCGAAAACCAATCCGCTCACCCTGCTTGGACTTCGGGTTAAAGACGAGCACATTGGAAATATCCAACGGCATCGCCTGGTCCTTGATCCCGCCTGGCTCACCGATGTTCGGGTTCGGCTTGGTGTGCTTCTTGGCGATATTCACGCCCTCGACAAGCACCCGGCCATTATCGAAAACCTGCAGGACAGTGCCACGACGGCCCTTGTCCTTACCGGCCTTAACAATGACTTCGTCGCCTTTTCTAATCTTGTTCATATTTTCATTCGCCCGCTGGGGCGGGCTCCTACTTAAACTTTGTCAAAGCACTTCCGGTGCGAGTGAAATAATCTTCATAAAACGGTTCGTGCGCAGTTCGCGCGTGACCGGGCCAAAGATACGGGTACCGATCGGCTCGAGCCGCGAATTCAGGAGCACGGCAGCATTACCGTCAAAACGAATCAGCGAACCGTCTTTGCGTCGTACGCCTTTGCGGGTACGAACAACCACTGCGTTGTAAACCTCGCCCTTCTTGACCTTGCCGCGCGGGATCGCATCCTTGACGCTAACCTTGATGACGTCGCCGACGCCGGCATAGCGACGCTTCGAGCCGCCGAGCACCTTGATGCACTGAACACGGCGCGCACCGGAGTTATCAGCCGCTTCCAGAACTGTCTGCATCTGAATCATGACTAAATCCCTGAATCCTTAGCGGTCCGCAGCACGTTCAACAACGTCGACAACAGCCCACGACTTATTTTTAGAAACCGGTTTGCACTCCGAAATCGCCACACGATCTCCCGGCTTGCACTCATTGCTGGCGTCATGCGCAAGCACCTTGGTCGTACGGCGGATGTACTTGCCATAAACCGGATGCTTGATCAGGCGCTCGACAGCAACCGATACGGTTTTGTCCATCTTGTCGCTGACAACACGACCAACGACCGTGCGCTGTACTTTTTGTTTTTCACTCATTTGTCTTCACCTGCTGCGCGCTGCAGTTCACCGAGAACTGTCTTTACGCGAGCAATGTCCTTGCGTACGCGGCGATGCTCATGGTTATGGGTCATCTCACCCGTTGCCTGCTGCATACGGAGGTTGAACTGCTCGCGGCGCAAAGCCACCAGTTCTTCGTTCAGCTCGTCAACTGACTTATCGCGGAGTTCCTGGGCTTCCATCACATCACCTGCCGCGTTACAAATTCGGTCGAGAATGGCAGCTTGGCCGCAGCGA
>CAMYMP010000572.1 GCA_947259435.1 uncultured Woeseiaceae bacterium | reverse complement strand
ACGACCAGCGGCATCACGGCAACGGCGGCGCACATTCATGATGCCTATGCCGGCACAAACGGCCCGGTACTGATTCCGCTCGATCAGGATGTCGGCGACCCGACGATATTCACTGTACCTGGCGGTGCAACGCTGGATGCAGCTGGGATCGATCGGCTTCTCGCCGGCGCGTTGTACATCAATGTGCACTCGGCCGCAGTACCCGCCGGCGAAATTCGCGGCCAGTTTCTTCCCGACGATTTTGTGCTGCGCTTTAGCGAACTCACCGGCTCGGAAAGCGTGCCGCAGGTCGATAGTCTCGCCAGCGGACGAGCGGCAATCACGCTCAATCAAGTGAGCGGTGCGATCGTTGTTCAAGTGCAGATATCCGGGCTTGATAACGCCACGCAGGCGCATGTGCACCAGGCCTATGCCGGCGCAACCGGGCCCGTACTGGTCGGGTTGACTTTGGATACGACCGATCCCGGACACTGGTTTGCGGAAGGCGAAATATTGAACAGCGCTGGTCTGACCGCATTCGACAACGGGCAGCTGTATGTGAATGTTCACAGCCCGGCCAATCCGGGCGGCGAGATTCGCGGACAAGTGCTGCCGGAGGGGATCGCCGTACTATTTGCCGAACTATCCAGTGCGCAAGAAGTGCCAAGCTTCGATTCCGATGCCGACGGGCTCGCGTCACTGACGCTGGACGAAGCCGGCTCGTCACTGACCGTGCACGTCAATACTCGCAATCTGGACGACGCGTCTGCGGCACATTTGCACAATGCGTTTGGCGGCGTTAACGGACCGGTCGAAATCGGCCTCACACAGGATGGCGGCAATCCCGCGCACTGGTTCGCGGAACAGCAAGCCCTCGATGCGACGCAACTCGCGGCAGTGCTTGCCGGCGGTACGTACATCAATGTGCACAGCCCGGCGAACCCGGGCGGCGAGATTCGCGGCCAGGTGATACCAAATGGTATTGTCTTCGCGTTCGGCACACTTGACGGTAGCCAAGAGGTTCCGGCGGTTACGACGTTGGCCGGCGGTACCTATGCCGTCACTGCCAACACGACCGCCGGTACCGTCGTCGCGCACGTCAACACAAGCGGTGTCGACGATGCGACAGCGGCTCATCTACATGACGCTTACGCGGGAACCAACGGCGGCGTTGCGATCGGACTGACACAAGACGCAGGAAACGTCGCACTGTGGTCGGCCGTAAACGCACCTGCTGATGCCGGCCAACTGGCTGCACTAAGCTCAGGTCGCTTTTACGTCAACGTTCATACCCCGGCCAATCCGGGCGGTGAAATTCGCGGCCAGGTGGCACCCGCATCCATTGAAGTCCTTTTCACGGGCATGAACGGTGGACAGGAAGTTCCCGCGAATGCGAGCGCTGCAACTGCAATTGCCGCCAGCACCGTCGATCTTGACGCAGGCACAATTACGCTGCACGCGAACGCGACAGGTGTGGATGATGCGACGGCAGCGCATATCCACCTTGGCTTTGCCGGCGAAAACGGCGGCGTGCAAGTCGGACTAGATCAAGATGGCGGCGATCCCGGTCATTGGTTTGTCACGGGTGCGCAACTCGACGACGCTGGCATGGCAAGTTACCTGGCCGGTCAGCTCTACGTCAACCTGCACACCCCGGCTATTCCTGCTGGTGAGATTCGCGGCCAGATTGCGCCGCCACCGGTTGAGGTATTGTTCACTGACCTGGGTGGCGACCAGGAAGTGCCGGCCGTTGTAACGGCAGCGACTGGCGTTGCGGCCAGCACAGTAAGCCGCGATACGGGCGCGCTAACGTTGCACGTCAACGCGACTGGCGTCGACGATGCGACTGCCGCACACATCCACACCTCGGCGGCGGGTCAAAACGGCCCAGTGCTTATCGGGCTGATGCAGGACGCTGCCAATTCCGGGCATTGGTTAATCAGCGCATCACTCGACGGTGACGCTCTCCTCGACTACAAGGCCGGAGGACTGTATGTCAACGTGCATACACCAGCCAATCCTGGCGGCGAAATCCGTGGACAGATTACGCCGCCTGACGCCGCCGACTTTGACAATGTTAATCCCAGCGTCACATTGACGTCGCCCGGCTCTCCCGTGAGCGACACCGTCACGCTCATGGCCGATGCCAGTGATAACCAGGGCGTGGTTACAGTGCGATTCCTGGTTGACGGCACGGCCATCGGCAGCGATACAACCGCTCCGTACACGTTTGATTGGGTGACAACAACAGTTTCCAACGGAGA
>CAMYMP010000571.1 GCA_947259435.1 uncultured Woeseiaceae bacterium | reverse complement strand
AAACGTCCGGTACCAAGTGACGCAGTCGAACAGGCGATAGGCCGCCTTGTGCACAGACTCAGGACGATGGGTGAGAGGGAGGTGCCGTCGCGACTGGTTGGCGAACTGGTCATGGAGGAACTCCACGAACTCGACGAGGTGGCGTATGTCAGGTTTGCCTCGGTTTATCGGCGCTTTCAGGACATCACCGAATTCGAAGAAGAGATCAAGCGCCTGCAGAGAATTTCCGAGACCGCCGCGTCACGCGAGCAGATGTCGCTCCTGCCTGAGCTGCTCGGTAAGAAAAACAAATAACCCGCATGTCTGAATTCTCAGCAACTGACTGCGTGCACATGGCGCAGGCCCTGCGTCTCGCCGAGCGTGGACAGTATTCGGCACACCCCAATCCGATGGTCGGTTGTGTGCTCGTGCGCAATGGCGAGGTTGTTGGCGAAGGCTGGCACGAGGCTGCCGGCGAGGCACATGCTGAGATCAATGCACTGCAGGAAGCCGGCAAGAAGGCGAGCGGTGCAACGGCCTACGTGACACTCGAGCCCTGCGCGCATCATGGCAAGACGCCGCCGTGCGCCTCCGCCCTGGTCGACGCCGGCGTGGCCGAGGTGGTCGTTGCGCTCAGGGACCCGAATCCGGAGGTTAACGGACAGGGGTTGCGGGCACTCGCAGGCGCCGGCATTCAGACGCGAGTTGGGCTGATGGATGGCGAAGTTGAAAGGCTCCTGCGCGGTTTTCTTAGCCGCATCACGCGGCAGCGGCCTTTTGTACGCCTGAAGATGGCGTCGAGCCTTGATGGGCGTATTGCGATGGCCACTGGCGAAAGCCAGTGGATCACGGGCACTGAGTCACGCGCCGATGTGCAGCGACTGCGTGCCCGGTCCGGCGCGATCATGACCGGCATCGGCACGGTACTCGCCGATGACCCGTCGCTTACAGTGCGCGACTCGTCTCTCGATACCGCAGGCAATCAGCCATTGCGCGTCGTACTCGACAGGAAGCTGCGGATGCCGCTGTCTGCCGAGATGCTCACTCTGGCTGGCCAGACGCTGATTTATTGTCGCAGCGACAAGAACCGGCAGGCGCTACTTGACGCCGGCGCGAGTGTCATCAAGGTGGAGGGCGATGGCGACACAGTGAATGCCAAAGCCGTGCTGCACGATCTTGCCGAACGCGAGGTTAATGACGTGCTCGTGGAGGCCGGACCGAGGCTTGCCGGCAACCTGATCGAAAACGGCCTCGTCGATGAGCTTGTGATTTACCAGTCGCCCCATATCATGGGCAGTGAAACGATTGGAATGTTTCGGACGCCGACATGGACCAAGCTGGCTGACCGGCGCGCGCTGACGATCAGCGACGTGCGCCGCGTCGGCGCCGACACGCGCATCACGGCCCGACTTACAGGTCAGGAGTAATGTTTACAGGCATCATCAAAGCAATTGGTACCATCTCCGCCATCGAAAGGCGCGGCGGTGACGTGCGCCTGTCCGTCAAATCCAAAGATATGACATTCTCGGAATATGAGGTGGGCGAGAGCATCGCGGTGAGCGGCGTGTGCCTGACGGCTGTAGCATTGCACGAAGACAGTTTCGATACCGACGTGTCGGTCGAGACGCTTGACGTCACGGCGCTGGGCAGACTTGGCGTCGGTGACAGCGTCAATCTCGAACCGTCCTTGTCGCTCGGCGACCGACTCGGCGGCCACCTCGTCAGCGGGCACGTGGATTGTGTGGGCAGCATTTCGAAGCGGGAAGCGGATGCTCGCTCTACGCGTCTGACGATAGACATCCCGGCCGAATTCGCCCGTTATGTCGCGAAAAAGGGCTCGATCACGGTCGATGGTGTCAGTCTTACCATTAACGAGGTATCGGGGAATGGCTTCGAAGTGAATATCATTCCACACACGGCTGAGGCGACTATCATGGGCAGCTACGTCATCGGCACGCGAGTTAATATCGAGGTCGACGTCCTGGCACGATACATTGAGAGACTGCTGGCCAGCGATGGCGATGGTTTGTCGAAGGATTTTCTGAGAGAGCACGGATATGTCTGATAATACGACCGTTCACCCGAGCGCCATCGGCGCAGCATTCAGCGACATCGAAGACATCATTGCCGAAATTCGGGCTGGCAAGATGGTCATCATGGTCGATGACGAGAATCGCGAGAACGAGGGTGACCTGATCATGGCTGCCGCAAAGGTGCGTCCCGAGGACGTCAATTACATGGCCACCCATGGCCGCGGCCTGATCTG
>CAMYMP010000570.1 GCA_947259435.1 uncultured Woeseiaceae bacterium | reverse complement strand
GACGTCCGTCTTCAGCCACAGTTCCTTGCCACTTATTCGTTTAATAAAACACTTAACAGGCCAGAACCACGGCTGGCGCTTCATCCATCCGGATGTTCTCACGATAACTCAAGGTCCGATTACAAATTTACTCAGTCGGCGTTACTATGCCACACAGGGGTGCAGCAGCGGCCCGCATACGTTCGGACAGTGAAGCCCATGTTACGAGGCCTTGCAAGATTGATACTGCGCGTCGGCGGCTGGACGGCCGTGGGCGGCCTGCCGGACGTGCCGAAAGCGGTAATCATCGCTGCACCGCACACATCGAACTGGGATGGCTTCTGGGCAATGGTTTACAAGGTCGCCATCGGTGGCGAGATACATTTCTTTGCGAAACACTCTTTGTTCTGGTTTCCGCTCAGCGTGTTGCTGCGAGGCCTTGGGGGCATCGAGCTCGATCGCGAGCGAGCAGGCTCTGCGGTGCGCCAGGCGATTGACATGTTCAATGAACAAGACAGCTTTTTCTTTGCTCTTTCGCCTGAAGGGACGCGCAGCAAAAAACGCGGCTGGAAGACCGGCTTCTATCGCATCGCCGAAGGCGCGAGCGTACCCATTTACCTCGGCTTCTTCGACTACAAGCACAGGTGCCTTGGCATCGGACAACGCTTTGACCTGACCGGCGATCAGGACGCCGATCTCAGGTTCTTCCAGAATTATTACGCCAGATTCGAAGGTCGCTCGCCGGAGAAAACAACCCCTGTCGAGTTTGTCGACCGGTCATGACCGCAACGGACAACAGCCAGCGGCGCACGATTCGCAGCTTCGTGCGGCGCGCCGGCAGGCTGACACCCTCGCAGGAGCGCGCCCTTGTCGAGCTATGGCCGTCGTACGGCGTCGACTTCAGTCCCGACGTGCTTGTCTTCGATACTCTCTTTGGCCGCCGCGCACCTGTCGTGGTCGAAATCGGTTTCGGCAACGGAGACTCGCTTGTGCAGCAGGCGCTGCAGATCCCAGGGATGAATTTCTTAGGTATAGAAGTGCACGAGCCCGGTGTCGGCCACTGCCTGCTGAAAGCATGCGAAGCCGACCTGTCGAACCTGAAGCTGATCAAGCATGACGCGATCGAGGTTCTGAGCCACCAGGTTCCTCCGGAGTCGTTACAACGCATCAACATCTACTTCCCGGACCCGTGGCCGAAGAAACGGCACCACAAGCGCCGCATGATCCAGCCGACCTTTCTGGAACTGATCCACAGCCGCCTCAAAGCGGATGGCACCCTTCATATCGCAACGGACTGGGCGAATTATGCCGAGCATATCGAAGACGTGCTCGGGCAGTCGGCTCTCTTTCGCTGCGATGAGCGTCGCGAACACGACGGCGACGCGCCATTGGATCGCCCGGGAACCAAATTCGAACGCCGAGGCTTGCGTAAAGGCCATCGTATATGGGACTGGCGCTTCATCCGGGTCAGTAATAACCACTAGTTGCTTGCGCTTCCCGGCTGATACTCTATAAGTAGTAGTAGGACGCTTTTATTTCGATTGAGGATTCTGCCAAATGGCCTTGCATGATCCCGTCATCGGTCGCTGGTTCAAGAAGCCAGGCGAGACCGTATTCGAAGTCGTCGCAATCGACGAAGACGCCGCCACCGTGGAAATTCAGTTATTCGACGGCACGATCGATGAAATCGACATCGAAACTTGGCCGAGTCTCATGCTGATTGAAGTTGCCGCGCCCGAGGACTGGTCGGGGTCGGTGGATATGGATCCGGAAGATTTCGACGGCAAGAACGCAAACGACAAACCCACCGGTTATCAGGATCCGCTCGATTTCCTCGACAAGATCTGACAGCTACCACCCTCCCTAACAATAATCCGACTGCGGTGGCGATCGCGGGGAGATCTTGCTTGCTCGCGCTTACGCGATGTCGCTTCGCAAGACACACCCGCACTCACCGCCGCTGCAGCATCGTGCTGCGTTAGGCAGGCGGACGAGATGTTTGCCGGCGAGACATAAAGCGAGCGCAGCGAGACAGTCCGTCGGCAAAGCATGTCGGCCGCTTGCCTGACCTCGGAGTCGATCGGCGCCGCGGTAAAGATGTCGGATGGTGCGTGTTGAGTGGATCACATGCTGGACGGGCCAGTGACGTAGAAGACGCCGTCTCGGATTGAGAGCTCGACGCTGCGCAACGACCCTCCAGATCCCGGCCCCGCGAAACAACGACCCGTGTGAATCTCGTAGGTCGCGCCGTGTGATGCACAGATGATTG
>CAMYMP010000569.1 GCA_947259435.1 uncultured Woeseiaceae bacterium | reverse complement strand
TGTGAAGCGTTCTGGAATTCGGTTCGCCACGCCGAGCCGTTCATGATCGGCCTCAACTGTGCGCTCGGCGCAAAAGATATGCGGCCATACGTCGCCGAGTTGTCGCGCGTGGCCGATACGCGCGTTTGTGCTCACCCGAATGCAGGGCTGCCGAATGAGTTCGGCGAGTACGATGAGACGCCCGATGCCATGGCCGAGGTGATGAGCGAGTTTGTCGAAAGCAGCTTCGTGAATATGGTCGGAGGCTGCTGCGGTACGCGTCCTGAGCATATTGGCGCAATCAAAGAGATCATCGATGGCCGGCCGCCGCGCGCGGTACCGGAATTGCCGGTTCGCTGCCGGCTGTCAGGCCTCGAACCGCTGAATATCGGGCCTGACGACCTGTTCGTTAACGTTGGTGAGCGCTGCAACGTGACAGGCTCGGCCATTTTCCGGCGCCTGATCGAGGCGGATGACTATGCGGCCGCTGTCCAGGTCGCGCGCAATCAGGTTGATAACGGTGCGCAGATCATCGATGTGAATATGGACGAGGGCATGCTCGACTCCGAAAAAGCGATGGTGACCTTTCTCGACCTGATCGCATCGGAGCCCGACGTTGCACGATTACCGGTCATGATCGATTCGTCGAAGTGGTCGGTCATCGAGGCCGGCCTGCAGTGTGTGCAGGGCAAAGCTGTCGTCAACTCGATCAGCCTCAAAGAGGGTGAAGAGGCTTTTATCGCGCATGCGCAACTCGTGCGCGACTATGGCGCGGCGGTCATCGTCATGGCGTTCGATGAGAAAGGGCAGGCCGATTCGGTCGAGCGCAAAGTCGAGATCTGCAAACGCTCTTATCAAATCCTGACTGACGTTGTGGGTTTCGAAGCGGCAGACATCATCTTCGATCCGAACATCTTTGCGATCGCTACCGGAATCGAAGAGCACGCGAGTTACGGCCTCGATTTCATCGAAGCAACCCGTCAGATAAAGGCCGCGCTGCCGGGTGTTCTCGTCAGCGGCGGCGTCAGCAACGTTTCGTTTTCGTTCCGCGGCAACAACGTCGTGCGCGAGGCCATTCACTCGGTCTTTCTGTATCATGCGATTCGCGCCGGTATGGATATGGGCATCGTCAACGCCGGGCAGCTGGCGATCTACGAGGACCTGCCCCGCGACCTTCGCGACGGGGTGGAAGACGTCGTGCTCAACCGGCGCGAGGACGCGACCGAGCGTTTGCTCGATATCGCGGCGAATTACAAAGGCCAGGCCTCGGGCTCGAAGTCCAAAGCACAGGACCTTTCGTGGCGAGAGCTCGCGGTGGACAAACGACTCGAGCATGCACTCGTCCACGGCATCGACGAATACGTCATCGCTGACACCGAGGAGGCGCGGCTTGTCGCGGATCGACCTCTTGCGGTCATCGAAGGGCCGCTCATGGCCGGCATGAACGTCGTTGGCGACCTGTTCGGCGCCGGCAAGATGTTCCTGCCGCAGGTGGTCAAGTCCGCGCGTGTCATGAAAAAGGCAGTCGGTCACCTCGTGCCGTACATAGAAAAAGAGAAGGACGGCGTCGCAAGCTCCAACGGCAAGATCGTCATGGCGACAGTCAAGGGTGACGTACACGACATCGGCAAGAATATCGTCGGCGTGGTTCTGCAATGCAATAACTTCGAGGTGATCGACCTCGGCGTGATGGTGTCCTGCGAGAAAATTCTCGACGTGGCGCGCCGCGAAGGCGCCAGCATCATCGGTCTGTCGGGTCTTATCACACCGTCACTCGACGAAATGGTGCACGTCGCAAGTGAAATGCAGCGCCAGAAATTCGATCTGCCGCTTTTGATCGGCGGCGCTACGACATCGCCGGCGCATACTGCCGTCAAAATCGAGCCGAACTACGAAGGCCCGGTGGTGTACGTCAAGGATGCCTCCCGTGCTGTCGGTGTAGCGCAGGCGCTAATCGAACCAGGGACACGTGATGCGTTTGTCGAGAAAACCCGCGACGACAATAATCGTCGTCGCGAGCGGCACGCGAGCAAGTCGCGTCTCTCGCCACAGCTGTCATTGCTCGAAGCACGCGAACGGCGCCATCGTTGCGACTGGGACAATTACGTACCGCCCGTGCCGACATTCACGGGGACGCAGACATACGCGGACATCGGCCTCGACGTGCTGCGAAATTATATCGACTGGATGCCGTTCTTTAATGCCTGGGAGTTTCACGGCAAGTTTCCCGGAATTCTGAGCGACGCCAAAGTTGGCGAGGCTGCAACAAG
>CAMYMP010000568.1 GCA_947259435.1 uncultured Woeseiaceae bacterium | reverse complement strand
GACCCGCATCGGATCTTCGCCAAGGTCCGGCATGTTCTGAATCGTACGCTGGTCGAGCATAAATTTTGATGCCGACATGTCCCGCAGTATTTCGTACCGACTTGCCGAAACGGCGATCGTCTCGATTTCCGGTCTCGCAGTATCCATACCTATGCTGACTACCGTCGTGTCCCCGGGCCAGACATCGACTATGCGCGTTACCGGTTCATAACCGTCCGCCTCGATGTCGAACCGGTAGCGCCCGGCGTTGGCGTCCGAATACACGAAGCTTCCCGGCAACGGCTCGGCCGAAACAGTCAGCGTCGGTTCAATGGAGATCTTTGCGCCATCCACCGGCTGCTCGCCGTGCTTCGTCGTAACGACCAGCATGATGTTGCCTTTGGGCAGGCCGGCGCTGTCGTAGCGGACAATCAGATGAACACCGGCTTCCGAACGAATGGTCAGCCCGTGCGGCCGCAGGATCTCGCGAATAATTTCGACCGGCTCGGTCGCTTCAGGCTCGGCTGTGACAAACAGATCTGCAGCAACGAGGTTCGTGCTGTACGCAAACGGATAGCCGGCGTCCCGAAACTCATCGATGACCTCGGCAACCGGCCGGCCCGCGTATGGCGCAGCGTCGCCTTCGGCCGCCAGGCCAGCCACCGGCAGAAACAACAACGCTATTATTATCGTCCGAAACATAGTCTGATTCCTCCGCCGATCGCGGGATTACCGGATGTTACGGGCGACTGCTCGAATCTATGGCACTCACGTAGATAGTCCCCCCATCTATGCGGTAATCAAGGTCTTCACCCGACATCCGAAATCTCAATTCGTCTCTCGGGCTCATGTCGACACTTCCCTTCAAAATTCCGTCGCGCGCCTTTCGCTCAGCAGCCGGCGATTCGTAGGAAACCTCCAGGCCAGTTTCGCGACCGACCCACTTCAAGAATTCATCCACGGACTTGCCATCAACATCTGCGCCTGGCGCAGTGGTCTCGATCCAGTCCCAGGCCTCGCCATAGCCATTGATGTTAACAACGACCGGGCGAGCACCTCCCGACACCGTCAACCGCTGGCCTTTGACTGCAACTGCCTCTTCTACGTACGCGCCGTCGACGGCAACTTCACCCTCACGGACACTCACCGATAGCCTGTCAGTGTCAGTATAAGTCATGTACTGCGTGCCAAGATGCCTGACCGATCCGTGATCGGTAGTGATTTCAAGGCCTGAGCCCGTGATTGCCGCGACGGGCTGTGATGACATGGAATCGAAGTAGATCCGCCCGGACTCCAAATACACCGAGTCCTCTGACGTGAAACGTATGCGCGTGTTCTTGTCTATCCGCAGCGAGCCGCCGTTACCCCACTCGAGGCCGATACCCGCATCTTCGCCCGTGACGATAACCTCACCTGCCGAAATCGATTTGAGATCAGTCACCTGATTCAGCACGGATTGGTCACCAAGCAAATAAATCGACCCATGACTCTTGCTAATAGTTGCGACATGCACCGATTGCACGTCAGTAACCTGCAGCGCATTGAATGACACGGCAATACCAAGCACTACGGTTGCTGCTACCGCAAAATATGTCATGCGCTGACGCGTCTTTACCTTGCCCGCCACGGCTTGCCACTCGGCATACACGGCATCACGAACCATCGACTCATCCTCGCTCGGTGGCGTCGGTCGCGGTGCCGCGTGCTCCAGCAGCTCTTCGATTTCTTTGTCGCCACGCATCAAAAATTCTTCGCTCGATTTGTTCATGATTGCACCAGCCTGTCTGCCTGATCGTTGAGGGCTCCGCTCAAGGTGGAATAGACCTCAGCAAACGCGCGCTTTGCTCTGGCGAGCAGCGATTGTGTCGCCTCCGTGCCAATATCCAAGCGTGCCGATATTTCTTTCACCGAATGACCCTCGACATATTTCCACTCCAGCACATTGCCGTATTTCGCGGGCAGCCGGTCGAGTGCTACCTGAATCAGGCGCAAGGCCTCAACACGTTGATAGTGTCGTTCTGGGCTGTCCTCTCGTGGAGCCTGGAAGGAATCAATTGCCGCCTGAATCTCGGGAAGGTCTTCGACCAGCACGATGTGGTCCCTGTACCGCCCTTGCTTGCTCAGCCAATCGCTTATCTCGTTACGGCAGATCGCGCACAACCATGTGAACATCGCCGCTTCGGCGCGGTAGGTGTGTATTTTTCGGACAGCGCGGGTCATCGTGATCTGCACGACCTCCCTCGCGCCCTCCGGATCGTCGCTCAGCCGCGC
>CAMYMP010000567.1 GCA_947259435.1 uncultured Woeseiaceae bacterium | reverse complement strand
CTGAGCGAGCGGGTTCAAACAGCGGTATCCGAAATCGATGCCGCGACTGATCTGGCTGAACTGGATGCAGTCAGAGTTACCTACCTTTGCAAAAAAGGTGAGTTGACGGCGCGGCTGAAGTCGCTCAGCGACCTGCCCGCTGCAGATCGCCCGGCCGCCGGGCAGGAAATCAACGCGGCCAAGCAGAAATTGCAGAGCTGCATCAATGCGCGGCGAGACGCTCTCGCCGCGGCATCCCTTGAGGCCAAGCTGGCCGGTGATGCAATCGACGTGAGCCTGCCGGGACGCGGCTTCGCCATAGGCGGCAGGCACCCCGTGTCACGCGCAATGGCTCGAATCGACAAGATATTCCGCAACGCTGGATTCGGTATTCGTTCGGGTCCGGAGATCGAGGATGATTTCCATAACTTCACGGCGCTGAACTTCCCGCCGGATCACCCGGCGCGCGCGCTGCACGACACGTTCTTCTTTCCGAACGGAAAGTTGCTGCGCACACATACGTCGCCGGTTCAGATTCGCTCGATGGTCGAGGAGGGCGTGCCGATACGCATCATCGCACCGGGTCGTGTGTATCGATGCGACTCGGACCAGACACATACGCCCATGTTTCATCAGGTTGAGGGCCTGGTGATCGATCGCGGCGTAAGCCTCGCCAACCTGAAGGCGGTATTGCATCAGTTCGTCGAATGTTACTTCGAGCGAGACGCCGAACTGCGCTTTCGAGCATCCTATTTTCCGTTTACCGAGCCGTCTGCCGAAGTCGATATTCTCTGGGAGAAAGGCAAATGGCTCGAGATTCTCGGTTGCGGCATGGTACACCCCAACGTGCTCGAAGCCGCTGGTGTGGATTCCGAGGAGTTCACGGGGTATGCGTTCGGCATGGGCGTTGAGCGCCTGGCCATGTTGCGCTACGGCGTGACGGACCTGCGCACTTTCTTCGAAAACGATCTGCGCTTTCTCAGGCAGTTCAGGTAAACGCCATGAAGATCGTTGAATCCTGGTTGCGTGAATGGGTCGATCCGGAGCTCGATACCGAAGCTCTTGGACATCGCCTGACAATGGCGGGACATGAAGTGGACGCTATCCAGCGCGAGGGCGCCGGGCTCGACGACGTTATCGTGGCCGAAGTGGTCGCGGTGGCAAAGCACCCGAACGCCGATCGCCTGAGCGTCTGTCAGGTTTCTGATGGCAGCGGCGCTGTGATCGAAGTCGTGTGCGGAGCACCGAATGTCGTCAAGGGCATGAAGAGCCCGCTAGCCAAACCCGGGGTCAGCCTGCCGAACGGCATCAAGCTACGCAAAACGAAGATTCGCGGTGTCACATCGAGCGGCATGCTTTGTTCTGCCGTCGAGCTCGGGCTCGGGGATGAGTCTGACGGCATCATCGCGTTGCCCAAGGATGCGCCGGTGGGTGAGCCGCTTGCGGATTACCTGCAGCTTCCGGACGCCATCATCGATCTCGATCTGACGCCCAATCGAGGTGATTGTTTCAGCGTCTTGGGTGTTGCGAGAGATGTTTCGGCCCTGACCGGAGCAGCGCTTAGGGAGACAGACGTCACGCCTGTACCGGCGACGATTGACGATACCTATCCGGTAACGGTGGACCTGCCGGAGGGCTGTCCCAATTTCGCGGGCCGCGTGATCCGTGGCATCGATCCCGCAGCGGCATCGCCGCTATGGATGACCGAAAAGCTTCGGCGCGCCGGTTTGAGAGCAATTCATCCTGTTGTCGATGTCACAAACTACGTCATGCTCGAACTGGGCCAGCCGCTTCACGCCTACGACTTACAGCTTGTCAATGGCCCGATTCGCCCGAGACTGGCCAAACAGGGCGAGACGGTCACGCTCTTGGACGAAAAAGAAGTCGTGGTGAACGCGGACACGCTCGTAATCAGCGACGACAGCGGTGCAATCGGCCTGGCCGGCATCATGGGAGGCCTGAGCACGGCCGTCAGCGACGCGACGGCCGACGTGTTTTTCGAAGCGGCGTTCTGGCCACAGGAGTTCATGGCGGGACGGGCCCGCGCATATGGACTGCACACCGACGCGTCCCTGCGTTTTGAACGAGGCGTTGACCCGGCAGGTCAGGCACGCGCCGTAGAACGAGCAACTCAGCTGCTGCTCGAAATCTCCGGCGGCGAAGCCGGCCCATTGACCCTGCAAACCGCTGACGAGTTCTTGCCAGCGCGAGGCGTGATCCGGGTCCGTCGGAAGAGAGTTGCGACACTACTCGGACTGGCAATTGACGACGATACGG